>CAZLTT010000027.1:10900-21377 GCA_964562515.1 uncultured Micavibrio sp. | reverse complement strand
CGGTCCTTCGGGCCGGGTTAGGCCAACGTCTCCGCAATATATGCTAGAAGATGAAGAGGCGGCGCAAAAAACCGAAGAAATTTTCCGTGCCGTATTTGAGAACGAAGCGTGGGCGGAACAAGACCATAGAGCCATGCGCGATGTATGGAAGACCGTACCGAATAGTTTGATGAAGGTTGCTTTCAAGCATGAGGAGTCGCTTGCAACGCCTGCGACGATTTTCCGAACTGCGGAGTCGAAACAATTGCTTCGAGCGCCGACCAAGCCGATTGCTGATAACTTGATTAATCTGGCTGATTACCGACACGACGGATCACCGACGCCACCTGATGATGGTGGGGCAGATGCTCTTGTTGTCGAAGCAAGTCTATAAGTTCAAAACATCTTTCATGGAATAAAGTCCGGCGGGTTTATCACCGACCCATTGCGCCGCCCTTAACGCGCCTTTGGCAAAGAGTGCGCGGTTTGTTGCAATGTGGGTGAGCTCTATACGCTCGCCTTCGGAATAGAAAAAGGCGGTGTGTTCTCCGACAACGTCTCCGCCGCGCGCAACAGAAAAGCCAATTTTGCCTTCTTCTCGTTCGCCCGTGATCCCGTCGTACGGTGCGGCACGGACGGCATCGAGTTCAACGCCGCGTCCTTTTGCAGCCGCTTTACCGACGGCGAGCGCAGTACCCGAAGGTGCGTCCACCTTGTGCTTGTGGTGGCTTTCAAATATTTCAATGTCCCAACTTTCAGGGCCGAGCGATGCCGCTGCCTTTTCGACGAGTGCCAAAAGGATGTTTACACCAACACTCATGTTGGCGGCGTAAACAATGGCGGTGTCTTTTGCGGCTTGTTGCAGTTTTTCTTCGTCTTCGCTGGTCAGGCCCGTTGTGCCGACGACGAGCTTTGTTCCCGTTTTCACTGCAAGTTCAGCGTTTTTAAGGGTGGCTTCAGGGCGGCTGAAGTCTATGGCGACATCGGCTTTGTTGAAAAGCTCCTCAGGGTCGCTGGTTGTGAAAAAGTCAGCTGTGGACGCGTCAGGGGCGCTGCCGCCTGCCAGCTCCAGTGTTTTCCATTGGCCCGAGAGCAGTTCGTTGACCAAAAGTTGGCCGACGCGGCCCGTATATCCTGTCACACCGATTTTCATTGTATGTCCGTTTTCGTTAGGTGTTTGATTTCGTACCTTAATTCATTCTTGAGCAGAGGTCGAATAGATTATTAACCATAAGTGTCGAGGTGGTTGATGATGTCGTCGCACATTAAATTGCTGAATGGCAGGGTGACATCATCGGTTTTAGCCGCCGCTATCAATGAACGGATATTTCCGATCAAGTACCATCGCGAATCAAAGGGCAGGTCGCTTTTCACGATCAGTATCTCATATTCCGCATTGAGCAGTTCGCCCGCCAGTTGTTGGCAGGCGTGGTCGAGTTCCTGTTGGCCGATCCCTCTGTCCATAAGAGCAATGGCAAGATCGTTATGCGCTTCCGCGATTTCAGCCAGTCCCGGCGGCATGCCGCTGACAAAGCCAAAGATAATGTCGACGCCGACTTTGCGGTCGTTCAGCGTCTTTCCGATGATACCATCGTTGAAATTAAGGGGGATTAGCTGTGTTTCTTCGGCCACGACTTACGCTCAATTCAGGATTAATCTTTTAGATCATCCCAGAAATCTTTGACCTTTGTAAAGAAGCCGCTCGCCTCAGGTGAGTATTTGCCGGTTTTGTCTTCGGCAAAGTCTTTATCGAGTTGCTTGAGGATGCCCTGTTGTTTTTTGTTCAGGTTTACAGGGGTTTCAACGAAAGCTTCGATATACATGTCACCGCGGGAATCGTTACCCAGGACAGTCATGCCTTTACCTTTGAGGCGGAATTGTTGACCGGTTTGCGTTCCGGCAGGGATTTTGACTTTAGTGACCTTACCTTCAATGGTTGGCACTTCTACTTCTCCGCCCAACGCGGCCTTGGTAACTGTGATTGGCACACGGCAAAATAGATTTGCATTATCTCTTTTAAATAATTTGTGTGGCTTGATTGCAAGAAGCACGTAAAGGTCGCCACTCGGGCCGCCCATAACACCGGCTTCACCTTCGCCTGTTAAGCGAATACGGCGTCCGGTATCAACACCCGCAGGGATTTTGACTTTGAGTTTTTTCTCTTTTTTGACGCGGCCCTGACCACCACATACATCGCATGGGTCGGAGATAATATTGCCTTGTCCGTTACAGGTCGGGCAGGTGCGCTCGATTGTAAAGAATCCTTGTTGCTGTCGTACTCGGCCTGCACCGTCGCATGTCGTGCATTTTCCTGCGCTGCTTCCCGGTTTTGCACCGGTTCCTTCGCATGCATCGCAGGCGCTGGCTAATGGAATTTTGATTTGTGCTTCTTTGCCTTTGAAGGCCTCTTCCATGCTCAGTTCCAATGTGTATTGAACATCAGAACCACGTTGTGCGCCGCCGGCACCGCCGCGACCACCCATGAAATCGCCGAACATGTCCTCGAATATGTCGGAAAATGCGCCGGCACCGCCCATGCCGCCCATACCCCCACCGGGGGCACCGCCCATTGATCCGTCAAAAGCGGCTGTGCCATAACGGTCATATGCGGCGCGTTTTTGCTCGTCTTTCAAGATTTCGTAGGCTTCGCTGACTTCCTTGAATTTGGCCTCTGCGTCCGGATTGTCTTTGTTCTGATCCGGATGGTATTTCATCGCCAGCTTACGGTAAGCCTTCTTAATCTCGTCAGCGCTTGCGCCTTTTTCGACGTCCAGTACTTTGTAGAAATCCTTGCTCATGAGCGGTTTTGCTTATCTTGGGGGTGGGCACGAAACAAGCCGGCGAATGCAGCAAAAAAGCCGCTTTTGTTGTCGTTCGCGTTATCGGGCTTTAATCGTATTTGTTGATTGTAACGGTCGCGGTTTTCACGGGTTTTAATGGCGTTGTAAGCCTCGCTAATCACACGGAAGCGTATTTCAGCAACTTGACGGTTACGGGGGTTCATATCCGGATGAAATTTTTTGGCCAGATGTTTGTATGCACGTTTAATGTCTTCATCGCTTGATGAAGGATCGACTCTCAGAATTTCATAGTAAGAGTTTTGCACAAATCATATCCTGATCGTTATAGAGCGCACCCTTGATACAGGATGCGCTCGTATTCTATCGGTTTTATGCGGATTTTTGCTCGTCTTCCGCGTCGTCGTCATCATCTTCGATTTCAAGGTCCAGGACCTCGGCTTCAAGGACATCATCGTCGCCGTTATCATCGGACTCAGCAACTTCGTCGCTGTGGTCTTCGGGGACGATTGTTTCACCTTCTTCGGCATCGACAGGTTGACCTTCATCCGCTGCGTCTTCCTGTGCCTTGCGGTAAGCAAGTTCACCAAGCTTCATACTGGCTTGGGAAAGTTCTTCCGTTTTGGCTTTGATGTCGTCAACATCGTCACCGCTCAGAGCATCTTGCAATGCTTGTTTGGCTTTTTCGACATTGTCTTTTTCTTCCGCAGGAAGGTCCGCACCGAGTTCTTGAAGAGAGCTATCCACCGAGTGGATCATGCTTTCAGCAACGTTTTTCGCTTCGACGAGTTCACGTTTTTGTTTGTCGCCTTCAGCGTTTGATTCCGCATCTTTGACCATTTGGTCGATGTCGTCATCGCTTAAGCCACCGCTCGCCTGAATACGGATTTGCTGTTCCTTATTCGTCGCTTTGTCTTTCGCGGATACGTTAACAATACCGGTGGCGTCGATGTCGAACGTCACCTCGATTTGCGGAACACCGCGTGGGGCAGGTGGAATACCGACAAGGTCAAACTGCCCAAGCAGCTTGTTGTCAGCAGCCATTTCACGCTCCCCTTGGAAGACGCGAATTGTCACGGCGTTCTGGTTATCTTCGGCCGTGGAGAATGTCTGCGACTTCTTCGTCGGGATTGTTGTGTTGCGTTCGATTAATCGTGTAAACACGCCGCCAAGGGTTTCGATACCCAAAGATAGCGGTGTAACGTCGAGCAGGAGAACGTCTTTAACGTCACCTTGTAGAACGCCGCCCTGAATTGCAGCACCGTCGGCCACCACTTCGTCAGGGTTCACGCCTTTATGGGGTTCCTTACCGAAATATTCCTTAACGACTTCAAGGACTTTTGGCATACGGGTCATACCGCCAACCATGATTACGTCATCGATTTCGTTCGGTTTCAGTTTTGCGTCTTTAAGAGCTTTTTTAACGGGCTCGATTGAACGTTTGATCAAATCTTCGACGAGGCTTTCCAACTTCGCGCGGGAAAGAGAGATCTGCAGGTGTTTTGGACCGGAAGCATCCGCGGTTACGAACGGCAGGTTTACTTCGGTTTGTGTTGTTGAGGAAAGCTCGATCTTCGCTTTTTCAGCAGCTTCCTTGAGACGCTGCAGGGCAAGCTTGTCCTCACGAAGGTCGATACCATCGGAGTTTTTGAACTCATCAGCCAGATAGTCGATGATGCGCAAGTCGAAGTCTTCACCACCAAGGAATGTGTCACCGTTGGTTGCTTTTACTTCGAAGACACCGTCGCCGATTTCAAGTACGGAGACATCAAATGTACCACCACCCAAGTCATATACGACGATGGTGCCGTGCTCTTTTTTGTCCAGACCGTAGGCCAAGGCCGCAGCTGTCGGCTCGTTGATGATACGCTCAACTTCCAGACCGGCAATCTTACCGGCGTCTTTCGTTGCTTGACGCTGTGAGTCGTTAAAATATGCCGGAACTGTAATTACGGCCTTAGTAACAGGCTCGCCAAGGAAGCTCTCGGCAGTTTCTTTCATTTTTTGAAGAACCATCGCGGAGATTTGTGACGGAGCGTAAGTCTCTCCATCGACTTCTACCCATGCATCGCCGTTATCACCTTCGACAATGTTGAAGGGGGCTTTGCTCGCGAGGTCTTTTGTTTCATCGTCATCAAAGCGACGACCGATCAAACGCTTAATAGCATAAAGAGTGTTTTCGGGGTTTGTGACAGCTTGGCGTTTCGCCGGTTGGCCGATGAGGCGTTCGCCGTCTTTCGCGAAGGCAACCATAGATGGGGTTGTTCGCGCACCTTCCGAGTTTTCAATAACACGTGGTTCCTTGCCGTCCATAACGGCAACACAGGAATTTGTTGTACCGAGGTCGATACCGATAATTTTGCTCATATGTTCGTCCTTTCTTTGGCAAATATCCAGTGCAGCCCAATATTAGGCACCGCACTCTATTCCCTAGACCCAATTAACATGGGGTTGGTTTTTTCCATTTTCAAGATCTGAGTTATAACACGGTTTTCAACCATTTCCAGAGCTTGAGGCATAATTTTAAGCTTCTGTGTCGATTTGTCCACCGGGGGATGTATCTGAACCTGCAGGCGGTGTTTCACCGGAGTTGTCCGCTTGGGTGACACCTACGCGTGCGGGGCGAATTAGCCGTTCATTCAGCAGGTAGCCCGGCTCGACCAGCTGCATGACCAAACCGGCGGGTTTTCCCGGTACGGGCGCTTCGAACATAACTTCGTGGAAGTTGGGGTCAAACGGCTCGTCCATTGGTTCCAGTTTGGTGATGCCGTTTTTCTCAAACGTGCGCAGCAGGCTGCGTTCCGTAGCTTCGATACCGTCAATCAGGTTTTGAATACGCGGTTCATTTTCGGAAAGATCAGTCGGAAAAGCTTCGAGGGCGCGGCGCAGGTTATCGGACACTTCCAACAAATCTTTGGCGAATTTGGAAATCGCGAATTTTGATGCATCTTCCCGTTCTTTTTGGGCACGGCGACGTGTGTTTTCAGCGTCAGCCAGTGCGCGGGCTAATTGATCTTTCGCGGTATCCAGCTCTTCTTGAAGGGCCGCGTTTGCCGGTCCATCAGGCGCGTCGGCCAAACCTTCCATTGCTTGAGTGATTTCATCAGGAAGCGGTTCAGGATCGAGAGGGTCATAATTTTCCGGGGGATTGAACTCTTCGGGCTTTTGCTTCTCATACATCGCAGCAGCTTCGGCCTCCAGACGGGCAGAACGCTCAGTGATTGTTTCTTCGCGGGCGTTTGTCTCGTCCGCTTCGTTTTCAGGCTCGTTGTGTTCCGGTGCTTGTTCTGGTTTTTCCATGATATTAATGCTTTAGCTCTGTGTGCCTAAATATACGGGGGTTTTATGCGGGGAATCAAGTTCTGGGCTTATTCGTATAATCCCGGCGGGCGTGCGTAAACGGTTTTTTCGACGTTACGGTCATACGGACCAGTCGAGCCGAAGTATCTTTCAGTGCTCTGAAGTTTTCCAATCGGAATAACGTTGTTCGTGCTTTTTTCCAGTTCTTCGGCGTAGCGACCGCTTACATCCACCATATAAATGAGTTTATCGTTGTGGAAGTCGGTGCTAAAGCCATCGACTACATCTTCCAAACGTTTCAAGCCGCGGCGCTTTGCGAACGCTTCCATGTCGGCGCGTACTTTCGGGTCACGCGTATCAAGTCCGGAGGCCGTGAGTACAAGCGTATTTTCAGGATACATCCAGTAAGTGAATGTTTGTTTGCCGCCTTTACGAGATATACCGAAGACTTCGATATCCAGAGATTCGGATGTGATTTCAACGCGGTTGTCGTGGATGTCCAACTTCATTTTGTTAAACGGACCGATTTCGTCGCTGACCAACGTGAGGTACTTAATGCCCTTTTCTTTGATCTCACTCAGGCTCAGAGTGATTTCGACGTTGGACATCGCGACTTTCGGTTTGCAGTCATGATGAAAATAGCGCGGGTCACGGTCAACATCGATGAAGCCATCTTCGAGTCGCAGTTGGAGGTCGTTCCCGAATTGCACTTCCTCGATCGCGGGGTTGAGAAGTTCAACACAGCCGACAATCAGGCCGGGGGAGACAATGACGAGGTTTAGATCGTCAGGGTTGGCGTTAGGTTTTCTGACCATTCCTACGAAATAGATATAATTCGGGACGAGTGATGTCGCGTCCTCGTCTTCTTGTGCTTTTAGCTTCGGTTTGTATTTATCGTCATACGGGTTGATGACTTTCGGGCGTTCTTCATCTTCGCCAAAGTCAAAGTCGCTTTGGGCAAGAACCGGAGTGCTTATGATTGGAAGTGTGAGACCGAGAAGTAATAATTTACGAAGCATAGAAAACCTGCAGAAAAACAATTTGTATTATCGTGCCAAGAACATCGGGCCTGTGCAAGAGTCCTGATCATAAAGCGGGTGCTTCATCCACGGGTCTGTTTTTAGACGACTTTGTTTTCGGATGCGCCCACAAGGCGGCTAACGAGTTGGGACGTGTAGTCGACCATAGGTATAACGCGGTCGTAACTCAGGCGGGTCGGTCCGATCACCCCGATGGCACCCACGATCTGTTCTGCAGCATCTTTATAAGGGGAGATAATAAGTGACCATCCCGATTGGTCGAAAATTGTGTTTTCCGAACCGATGTAGATTTGAACCCCTTGTGCGCCTTCAACGGATTTAAGGAGCTCGAGCATGTTTTGTTGCTCCTCCAGATAGCCGAGAATCGTGCGGGCGCGTTCCAGATCTTCCAGAGCTTTGACGTCTTCAAGCAGTTTGGATTGGCCGCGGATGATGATATGGCCCGTTTTTTCGGCATCGACGGGTAGAGCCAATCCGGCTTCGACGAGTTTTTTGGTTAAATCATCTAACTGGCTTTTGTGACTGCGTATGTCGTTGAGGATGTCCTTTTGAATGTCTTTCAGATTGTTATTAGAGAGTTTGTCATTCAGGTAATTTGAAGCCGCATTTAGCGCGCTTTCATCAACGGCCTCATCAAGGTCCATGACGCGGTTTTCAACCAATCCGTTTTGAAGCACGAGTATGATCAGTACTTTTTTCGGTTGAAGAGATACAAACTGGATTTGTTTGATCGGGTTATCTGTTTTTGGCGCAATTACGAGGGATGCGCATGATGACAGCCCAGAGAGTATTTGTGAGCTTTGTTCCAACACTTCACTGAAAGAGCGCCCTTCGGCGCGGCATGTCGCTTCGATGGCTGTGCGTTCTTCTGCGCTTAAGCCGCCGACTTGCATAAGCCCGTCGATGTAGAGCCGTAACCCCAAATCGGTCGGCATGCGCCCTGCGGATATGTGGGGGGCAAAGAGCAGGCCGCATTCTTCGAGGTCTGCCATGGTGTTTCGGATACTGGCGGGTGATAGCTGTAAGCCTGAGTGCGTCGAGATTGTGCGCGAGCCTACAGGCTGCCCCGTATTTAAATACGTGTCGACAATATATCGAAAAACCGTTCTGGAGCGCTCGTTCAACTCAGGTATCATGCGTGGAATATAGTGTTTCTGATGAAAGATGACAATTCCCTTGAGGTCTTTAGGTCAGCTGCCTATTGTGAAAATCACATTATGCTTATTTAAGGAGAACTTACATGTCCCGCCCATCAGGACGCGCTTTAGACCAAATGAGAGACGTCGAGATCATTCCAAACGTCAATAAACATGCCGAAGGATCATGCCTGATCAAATTCGGTGATACGCATGTTTTATGCCTTGCGACTGCGGAAGAAAAAGTTCCCGGATGGATGAAAGGTAGCGGAAAAGGTTGGGTGACAGCCGAATACGGTATGTTACCGCGCTCTACAGGTTCACGCATGGATAGGGAGGCGGCACGCGGCAAGCAGTCCGGTCGTACCCAAGAAATTCAGCGCCTTATTGGCCGTGCTTTGCGCTCCGTTGTTGATTTTGAAGCGATGGGCGAGCGTCAGGTCCGTGTGGATTGCGATGTTATTCAAGCCGACGGCGGTACGCGCACGGCGTCCATTACCGGCGGTTTTGTGGCGATGCATCTGGCGTTTCAGCATTGGGTTGAAACAGGGGCGATGGAAAAATCACCGATTAATGACACGGTATCTGCGATCTCTTGCGGTATCTACAAAGGTAATCCGGTGACTGACCTTGATTATGATGAAGATTCGGATGCGGAAACCGATGCGAACTTCGTTGTTACGGGTAAGGGCGGTATTGTCGAGATACAAGGTACAGCGGAGCAGGAGCCGTTCAGTCAGGAAGAGTTTATCAAGCTGTTAAATCTGGCACAAAAGGCCTGCGGTGAGTTAACGACCATTCAAAAAGAGGTTTTGGGACTTTAATGTTAGGTGATCCGAAAGTCGCACGTATGTTTGCCGAAGATGAGTTGGTTATTGCCACTCATAATGACGGTAAAGCCCGCGAGATTGCCGAATTGCTTGGTGATTATGTTCCGAAATTTTCGACTTCCAAAGAATTGAAGCTTCCGGATCCGCCGGAAACAGCGAAGACATATGTCGGGAATGCCGAGATTAAAGCGCGCTCGGCGATGCGTCACTCGGGCAAAGCGGCTTTGGCCGACGATAGCGGTTTAAGCGTGAAGGCTTTGGGCGGTGATCCGGGGATTTATTCAGCGCGTTGGGCGGAGCAAGAAGACGGTTCCCGCGATTTTTACATGGCGATGGACAAGATACGGACATTGTTGGAAGAGGGTGGACATCGGGATTTTCGTGCAGCGTTTGTGTGCGTGCTGTCGCTGGCTTGGCCCGACGGTCATATCGAGAGCTTTGAGGGCAAAGTCGAAGGTGTTTTAACGTTCCCGCCGCGCGGAGATAAAGGTTTTGGCTATGACCCGATATTCGTTCCACATGGCCATACAGAGACATTCGCAGAGATGGAGCCGAATCAGAAGCACGCGATTTCCCATCGAAAGGATGCTTTTGAGCAAATGGTAGAAGCGTGCTTTACAGCTAGAGAGCTTTAAAACCTTGGTTTTCTGCGAAATATTTGACTTTCGATAATCATTTACGATATAAATGTGACCTTGCTCGTTAACAATTTGTTAAGACTTTTGCTACGGATATCAGGAGATAAAAAAGCATGTTGAAAGCATTAAACAAAACATCATTGAAATTTCAGGCCGCCTTTATCGTGGGCTTTTTGACAGCCGGTAATGCGCACGCCGCGAACAACTTCAGCAACATTGCTGAGAACATCACAGAATCTATCGCTGAACTGCCGGGTCTGGTTTCCGCGGTTTCTTACTTGTTCGGTCTGCTTTTGGGTACTTTGGGTATCTTGAAGATCAAGGACCACGTTGAAAACCCAACACAAACACCGATGAAAGACGGTGCGATCCGTCTGGCTGCGGGTGGTGCATTGTTTGGTTTGCCGATCGTTTTCGAATCTATGTTGAACACAATCGGTACAACAGGCGTCGATATCGAGCCTGCGAAACTGAACCAGGTTGTTCTGGGTATCAACTAAGCTTTAGCGCTTTATTGTTATGAATATGAAAGGCCAGATGGGGTTGTACTTCCACTGGCCTTTTTGTTTGTCCAAATGTCCGTATTGCGACTTCAATGTTCATGTGCGCAGTGCCATCGACTACGGGCGCTGGGAAGCTGCGTATCTCAAAGCTCTCGAGCATTACGCGGCATTAATGCCGGACAGGGTGCTTTCGACCATATATTTTGGTGGGGGCACACCGTCGACGATGCCGCCGTCGCTTGTGGAGGCGATT
>CAZLTT010000027.1:7634-10800 GCA_964562515.1 uncultured Micavibrio sp. | reverse complement strand
TTTGATCGTTTTAGCTTTGATCTGATTTATGCCCGCCCCGAACAAACTCTGGATGATTGGAAGGCCGAGCTTTCGCATGCCGTAGATTTGGCGGCCGGACATTTGTCGCTTTATCAGCTGACGATAGAGCGAAACACACCGTTTTATTATTCGTTTGAGCAAGGCGATTTTACATTGCCGGAAGAAGAGCTTGCGGCAGATTTCTATGGTTTAACACAAGATGCTTTAAGCCGTGTGATGCCCGCATATGAGGTATCTAACCATGCAGCGGACGGGCAGGAGTCCAAGCATAATTTGATCTATTGGCATTACGGCGAATATATCGGAATTGGCCCCGGTGCGCATGGCCGTATTGATTTTGATAGGGGGCGTTATGCGACCCGCGATCATTATGCGCCGGATGCATGGTTGGAGCGGGTAGAGAAAAACGGAAACGGGGCGCATCCGTTTGAGTGTCTGTCCGAAGAGGGGCGGTTCAATGAAGCCTTTATGATGGGATTACGTTTGAATGATGGCATATCCCTAAAACATCTTGATATGCAGGCGGGTGGAGATTGGCGCCGCTTTATTGATGAGAAACGTCTTGAAACATCAATAGAGCAGGGCTGGGTCATTCTGGATGACCAAAAAATAAGCCTGAGCACAGAAGGTATGCTCAGGCTCAATGCTTTGTTAGCGTTTATTCTGTCTACTGACCGCCGGACGGTTCAATCCGCTCTTCCTGAGTAGGTTGGCGGAGAACAGGTTGCTCGCCCTGTTGTGGCGGCGGTCCGCCCATCATCAGGCCCATAGCATTTTGTCCGTTGATCAGGACCGCTCCTGCCGCATTCATTTCCAGATCAAATGTATAGGAAGATCCCAATGTCGCGTGAGGCTCGCTTGTTCCGTACGCTTTTAATGCGTTGAGCATCATCGCTGTTTGCATTAGCTGCTGTGTGGTTTGCTTGCTGTCGCTGTTTTGAGCGGCTGTCTGCAGTAGGGGGATGACCTGATCCAGACCTGCAAATTTCAGCGTTCCTTCGGCTGTAGCGGCGTTTGCGGCCGTGACGTCAGCGCGCACAACGGTATCGAGTGATACATCATAGTTTTGATTGCGTAAGTGCGTGTTCTCGATCTGAAGGAAGCTGCCAGCATCTGCTAGCAGAGCGGGGACTTTCAACATCATCGTTAGGCCTAGCATCTGCGGGTTATCCGCGGGTGTGTTGGTGATGGCCTCCGCGAGCGAATCAACAGGAATATTCTTCTGTGTGATACGGAAGGAACTGGATCTGGGGAATAACGCGTCGGCGTCTCCTTCCATCAGGTTTGTCTTCAGGCCGTCAAAGTTGAAGTCCAGCCCGACGAGCGCGGAGTTGCTTAAGACGTCATCGACCTTAAACCCGATACCAAGATCGCTCATGGCAAAGCTTTCTACTGTGCCGTCTTCGGTGGTCTTGGCGAAATCGATGCCTTTGATCTGGAAACGCATGTCCAGACCGTCTGCGACTTTCACATCATCAATCTCTTCCGGTGTTTCGGCGTTGAGCATGGCCAAGCCGTCAGTTGTGAATTGATCGATCGACATGTTCATGAGGACCGATCCGATCTTACCTTTAAGGTTGTTTTGTGGATTTTCGATTGTCATGTTGTTGGTGACAAAGCGCATAGGTCCTGTCCATCGATCACCTTGCTGATTGAGGTCATAGACGATTTTCATGTCCGGAATGATGACAGATGAACCGTCGGTTTGAGCGGAAATAAGTGTGTCATTCATGCTGATATTCAGTTTTGAAAAACCGTGAATTGCGCGGTCCCAAAGGCCGGCAGCTTTTTGCGCGCCGATAGATATGCGCACGCGCTCGTTACCTGCACCGTCATAATTGATGATCGGTGATGGCACAGCGAACGTCATTTTATACTGTCCGTCTTGTGAGCCGGGAACTGCGTTAATGGCAACGATACCGATTTCAGTGCGGTTACCGTTTTCGTAAACAAGTTTAAGGTCAGGGAGCGTTATGGCGTAGTAGCTATCAAGCTGTTCTACAACGACATCACCTTCGACTTCTAATTTGTGGGGGCGGTCTGTGTCTTGGCCGATTTGTTGCTGCTGTTTGTCCAGAGCATCCTGAAACAACGCTTTGAGTTCGGCAGCGCCTGCCTCGTTCACGTTTTGCGCGAATGTCGCTGTTGACGGTATCAACGCGCCACCCATTGCCCCGATAAATGCGTATGTTTTGAAAGATTTGTAAGAAATCACGGTGCCTAAGCTCCCCTTGTTTTAAAAAAGACTATTCGACCAGTATTTAAGCAAAAAAGTTAAAATCGTCCAAAGAGTTTCGAGTATTATTATTCGGGCATGGAAAACATTAGACATAGGGCCGCCTTTGCCGTATATCCAAGTGTATTCAAAAACATAATCGAAAACGATGCTGAACGCGCAAGACACACAATTTACGCTCGCCGAAGACGGCCATATACATTTCCAACCCAAAGTCGGGAATCCTGTTCCCGGTGAAGCTATTGCTATGCTGACACGCGGGGATAGCGTGCTGTCGCCGAATGTGACGGTATTGCAGAACGAATTGACGACAGGTCAGGACGAGCAGGCATTACAGCAACATTTGCAAGCATGGCTGCAAAAGCATATTGCCAGCGTGCTTGAGCCGTTGGTGGCCTTGCAGGATGTGGCAAGTTTTAAAGCACCGGTTCAGTCGATTGCGAAATCTGTTTATGACGCATTGGGCATTGTTCCCCGAGAACAGCTTGAAGAGTTGATTGCGCAGCTTGATACGGATGACCGTAAAGATTTGCGTTCCAAAAAAATCCGTTTAGGGCCGATTCTGGTGTTTATCCCTGCGCTGAACAAGCCGGCGGCGGTGCGCCTTCGTGCATTGTTATGGGGTTTGAATAACGAAAAAGAATTGCCGATGGAGTGCCCGAAAGACGGAATCGTCTCTTTCGAGGTTGAAGGCGATGTTGATAAGAGCTTTTACCAAGCGATTGCCTATCCTGTGTTTGGAAAGCGCGCGATCCGTATTGATATGCTCGATCGTGTGATCAGTGCGGTATATGACGCGGCCGATAAAGGTAAGTTCCAAGCCGAACATAAAATGGCTGAATGGCTGGGGTCCAGTATCGAAGGGCTTTATGACGTATTGGAAGCCATGGGCCATAAGAAAATTTACGA
>CAZLTT010000027.1:0-7534 GCA_964562515.1 uncultured Micavibrio sp. | reverse complement strand
CAGGAAGATGCTGCCCCGAAGGAGGGTGAAGCTGATGCGCCTGCTGCTGCCGCTGCCGATGCTCCGAAAACGGAAGAAGCCAAAACTGAGCCACAGGTTAAGCCTGAGCTTGCGACGTTCCGTCTGAAAAAAGGTAAGGCTTTTGAAAAGGCAAAAAGCGGTGGGTTTAAAGGCAAAGGCCAGAAACCCAACAAGGGCAAAAAAGATGACCGTAAGGGTGGGAAGCGCAATAAATCGACGAACCGCTCGCCAAAAGTTATGAGCGTCGGGCCGGAAAAGAAGCCTGAAGATTCACCGTTTGCCATTCTTGAGCAACTTAAAAAACAATCCAATGAATAGACTGGGCGCGGTTTTCTGCGTTGTATCCTTACTGATTTCTTATTCAGCCGTCGCGGGGGAGCGCTCCGCACGTTATTCCGGTGATTATTTGATGAAAGTCTGTGCTTTCGATGAGGAGGGCAATGAATTGGTTGAGGGCGGTCATATTGCCTGTCAGGGCTATATCGCGGGGGTGATGGATTATCACAATTTGATCAGTTCTTTGGGAACATCCCCAAGTGTGGAGTTCTGTGTGCCCGGTGATGAACCGTTGTTAAAGGTTCATATCAATATATACAAATATCTGCGTTTAAACAGGCACGAGCAGGGGCCGTTTAATGCCGCACCCGGTGTTGCGCTGGGGCTGCATAAATATTATCCGTGTAACTAGTATCCGATATTAAAGAGCATGCCGAGAATGATGATTTGCGGCACGGTTACTAACGGTAGAGACAACGCAACAAGCCATGATTTTGTAAATTCACGAACGACAAGAATCTCGGTGTAGTCTGTTGCTACACCCGCCATCAGGAATGTAAATCCGTTGCCGGGTGCATTGCCTGCGCTCATGATTTCAGCCGCGATCGGGGCTGAACCTTCCGAGCAGATTTCAACGATTGTTGCGACAAGCAGTGTGAGGCCCAGACCGACGATTGTCGGGCCAAACCATTCTGCAAAAATTTCGGATGGCACGAATGCCTGCAATGCAGCAGCGATGACGGCACCAAAAAGGATCCAACGTAAGATCATCTGGCCGTCTGTCCATGCGTCTTTAAGAACGGAGCCAGCCCACCCCCAACTGGGTGACCAGTCTTTCATGCGTTCTTTAAAGTCGGCCCGTATGTCGAAATCTTCCGCGACTTCGGCAGTGTTGGGGTTTTCGGGCAGGATACCTTTTCTGACAAGGAGAAGGTAAATACAGCCTGATATGATCGCGATCAGCATGGATGCGAGTGTAAACAGCACGGTCCATTTCAGGCCGATCAACGAGATCAGGATAAAGGTCAGGCTTAGGGAGTTCCATGGACTTGAGATAAGGAATGTTAGGACCTGAGCGATGGACAGACCGCGCTCATAAAGCTTTCCGGAGATAACGAGAATACCGTGGTTGCATAGATCGAGAACAACGCCCGCGATTGAAGCTTTTACAATATCGCCGAAGTTGTCGCCGCGCCCCATGATGCTTGTGAAATACTCGCGCGGAATTTTATTCATGAGCCCGACAGATAAAAGACCGAGCGCGATGCCCCACCACATTTCGCCTAAAAGATCGATAATTGCGTGCGAGAAATGAGAAAGAGATTCTCCGCCGGTTCCTGTGATGTGTAACAGCACGGAAACGATGATGACGCACAACGAACCGTGCAGGATCCAGTCAATGCGGTGTTTCTTGCCGTGCTCTTGGTCGGGTGTGTTTTTTGTTCCGTTGGCCGGACAACAGCTATTCTCAGTCATGCTAAGCAATTTAGAGTAAAAACAGGTGCTTGAAACCCCTTATATTCAGTTTGTGTGAACTATAAATAGTGAGACAAAACGCGACTTTAATATTAGTATAAAAATATGGACGGTTTGCCAGAGAGAATTGCTTACATTGATGATGATGCTGACTTGCGGCAGTTGGTTCGCGAGAAGGTTGAGCATGAGGACCTTGAGACTGCTTTCGCTATCTGTGGGTCAGGGGAGGAGTTTTTCCTGCGTGTGCGGGTGTTGCAGCCCGAGCTTGTGCTTCTCGATTTGA
The DNA here is from genome assembly GCA_964562515.1 of uncultured Micavibrio sp. GTDB lineage: Bacteria > Pseudomonadota > Alphaproteobacteria > Micavibrionales > Micavibrionaceae > TMED27. The sequence goes on along the minus strand of CAZLTT010000027.1, from coordinate 5,478 downwards.
AAATGCCTGATATGGATGGTCCGTCTGTTTTAGAAAGAATGCAGCTTGTCGAAGAGACCAAAGGTATGCCGGTGGTTTTCATGACCGGTGTCAAAGATGTCGAGATGATTCGTGATTACAAGCAGCTTGGTGTTATCGGCGTTATTCATAAGCCGTTTAACATCGATACATTTTTAGAGGATGTTGCCAAGATATGGCAGGATTTCAAAGCCGAGGATGAAGAGGCTTAAGTCTATTTTTCCGGTGGAAGGTGTGTGATTCCCAACCAGAAGTCATTAATGACGCCGATCACTTTTTTGAAACGCATAAAGTTTACGGGCTTTTCGATGTAGCAATTTGCGTTTAGCTCATAACATTTTCTGATGTCTACCGGATCGGTAGAGGTAGACAGAACGATTATCGGAATATGGTTTAGGGTCTTGTCGCCTTTTACTATTTCTAAAAACTCATGGCCATCCAGTTGCGGCATTTTGAGGTCCAGCAAAATTAAATTTGGCTGCGGAGCATTTGCATAGGGGCCTTGGCGTTGAATGAATTTCAAGGCGTCTTGTGAGTCGTTGATTATATGCACGCTGTTTGCAATCGCGGTGTCCTTGATTGCTTCTTCCATCAACATGGTGTCGCTTTCGCTGTCGTCGATAATCAGAATGTTCGGCTTGGTTTTCATGAAGTGGCCAACGCGTGGTTTAAAGGTTGAGGGATAATGAAAGAAAAAGTCGATCCCTGTCCTATGGCTGAGTCTATCCAAATTTCGCCATCATGCAAGTCGATGACTTTTTTGCAAATTGCCAGGCCGACGCCAGTGCCTTCATATTCGCTTTCTTTGTGAAGCCGCGTAAACATTTTGAAGAGTTCTTCGTGCTTTGGTGTGTCGATACCGATGCCGTTATCTTTAACTCTGAAAAGCCAGTTGCCGTTGTCTAGTTGTTCGCATGTGATTTTGACTACCGGGCTTTTATCACCTTTGTATTTGATGCCGTTTTCAATGAGGTTATAGAAGAGCCTATGAATTTTCAGTCTGTCACAAACGATTTGAGGTAAGGATTCGTACTCGATTTTTATGTCGTCTTGCTCGGGTACAATTTGCATTGAGTGTTTGATGTCTTCGATGACTTCATCGATATCACACAGCTTGAGGTCTATGGTTTCAGTACCCAGTCGCGAATATTCAAGCAGGTCTTTAATCAGGGCGCTCATGTTTTCAGCACTGCTGACTGCTCTTTCAATATAGTCTTGTGCGTTGTTGTCGAGCTTGTCTTTATATTGCTCGTGAAGCAGCGTTAAAAATCCGCTGATGGCGCGCAAAGGGCGTTGCAGATCGTGAGCTGCGACTGAAGCAAACTGGTTCAAGTCGGCGTTGGAACGCAGCAAACGCTGCTCGAGGTCTTTGATTTCATGAATGTCTGTTATGGAGCCGCTTATGCGAATGGCTCGGTTTTGCTCGTTCCATTGTGCTTGGGCACGGCCTAAGAACCATCGGTATTGCCCGCTCTTGTTTTTGACACGAAAGTTTAGCTCGAATGGTGATTGTTTAGCGAAATGATCGGCGAAACTGTTTTTAAGAGTTAGGTGATCGTCAGGATGCACGAGGTGTTTGAAAAACTTTAGGGATGTGTCGGGCAGGTCTTCCGGTGTGTCGTAGCCGAGAATATCTTTGACGCGGCCGTCCCAGAAAAGTTTGTCTTTCTCAACGTCCCAATCCCAGAGAACGGATAGGGAGCCCATGGCGGCGAGTTGAAAACGCATCTCTTGTTCTCGGAATGTGGTGATATCGTGAACCACGCCATACATCGCGGTCACTTTGCCGTTTTTGTCGGTCTCGACCTCTCCTTGTGACGCTATAATGCGAATGTCCCCGTCGGGACGGCGTATACGGCATTCGAATGTATAGCCTTCGGCATGCTCGATGGCACGTTCAATGCAGTTTTTGACAAGCTCTCTGTCTTCAGGGATATAGGCCTCGATGGCTGTTTGAACCGTCGGCTCGTAAGTGTCGGGCGAAACTCCGTGAATTGCGTAAACGCCGCTGGACCAATAGAGCTCATTCGTTTCCAATTCGACGCGCCACTGTCCGACGCCACCGAGGCGTTCAAGGCGTTCAAGCATGTGGGCTGCGTTGTCGACGGTTTCTAAATCGCTATACATACTCTTGATTTATACAACCCAAAAAGTGAAAAGAGAATTAAAATGACCTGTGTATGACGTAATCAGCCAAGCCAATGAGTTGGTCTTTGAAGGGGCTTTCCGGCGCGATGGATAGTGCGTCTATTGCCTTGTTTTTATAATCGTCAGCCAGAGTGAGTGATTTGCTAAAGCCGTCATGCTTGCTGATGATTTCTAAAGCTTGCTCGAGGTCTCCGTCATTTTGTTCACCGTTTACAATGGTGCGTTCCCAAAAAGCGCGTTCGTCTGCGTTTGCATCTTTGAGTGTCAGTAGCACGGGGGCGGTGGCTTTTCCTTCGCGGAAATCGTCGCCGATGGTTTTGCCAAGGTTGTTTTGATCAGCGTTGTAATCGAGGGCGTCGTCGGCAATCTGGAATGCTATGCCCATATTCATACCGTATTCCGAAAGCGCTTTTGCGTGTTCAGGTGCGGCATCGGAAACCATCGGTCCGACTTCGCAAGCTGCGGCAAACAGGGCGGCTGTTTTGGAGCGGATGACTTCAATATATGTTTCCAGTCCGCCATTCAAACTGTTGGCGGTGGAAAGCTGTAGCACTTCGCCTTGCGCGATAACGGCGGAAGCGTTTGCCAATACTTTCAGCACATCAACCGAACCGTCTTCGGTCATGAGCTGGAATGCGCGGGAGAACAAGAAGTCGCCGACAAGAACGCTGGCCTGATTTCCGAAAACCAGATTGGCTGCATCCTGTCCGCGGCGCTGTTCGCTTTCATCGACTACGTCGTCGTGCAGCAAGGTGGCGGTGTGGATGAATTCAACAGCGGCAGCCAATCTATGGGCGCGTTGCATATCGCCATTATAGATAGAGGTACTTGCGAGTGTGAGTAGGGGGCGGATACGTTTTCCACCGGCCGCTATCAGGTAGGAGGCCAGTTGCGGGATAAGCTTTACGGGCGAGTCCATGCGCTCGATGATCAGGGCGTTGACCGCGCGCATGTCGGAGTCCAGTTCGGTCGATAATATATCGAGCGGAGAACTTTGCTTTTCCTGCTTTTTGGCGGTTTCGGTCATAAGAGCAGACTTAAGGCAGAACGGAATGAATCGCAAGTGTTAAGCGCGTTTGGCCGATAAGGTTGTTTTACTCTGGCACGGCGAAGGTTCTGGAGCGCATTTCGCGTTGCTTGTCGCGGGATGTTTTCCATTCATCGATGATGCTGCCAAAAGCATTCTCCGCCGGTTTCACATCTTTTCCATCCGGTGATGCGCTTGGGGCATTTGGTGCAGAAGGTTTTTGCGGCTTTTCCGGTGCGTCAGCCGAAACGGATTTTTCTTTATCTTCCGACGTGCTTTCTTCGTTTTCATCTTCGCCGGCTGTTCCTGCGGCTAAATCCTTATATTTGTTCCAGATGACAACGGTTGGGTCTTCTTCCGGCTCTTCTTTTTTCGCGTCTTCTGTTTCCGTGCCTTCGGCGGGTTCGGCCTTTTTGAACGGCTTAGGCGTGATTGTATTGTAAAGTTTTGGCTTTTCCGCTTTTGGTGCTTCTGCTGATGGCTTTTTTTCTTCCTTTTTCTGGGATGTGCCCAGAGTGGTGTAGTTCAGGCCCGATGTGTATTCGCGCTCCTGCGCGTGCGCGGGGACTGCGACGAAGGCAATAGAGGCTATACAAACACTGACAAAAAGATGATATTTCATATCTGTTACTTTAAGAGACTCGCAAACCACGATGCAAATAGAAATCAGAGCGGCTACCGATAAAGATCTGCACGATCTGGATGCTTTTGTTGAAGAGCACCGTATCAGCAAATCCAATGAATATTTTGTCCTTCAATATGAAGAGCAAGTGAAGGAGAGTCGTGTTCTTCTCGTGGCCAGAAATGATGAGCGATTGCTTGGTTATTGTGTTTTGAACTGGTCGCCGAAATATGTGTTTTTCAAGGCCAACGAGATACCTGAAATTCAGGATTTGAATGTGCATAAGGATTTTCGCAAGCAAGGTATAGCCACGGAGATCATTAAATATTGCGAGGAACAGGCGGTTAAAAAAGGTTTGAAAATCATGGGTATAAGCTTTGGTTTGACGCCTTCTTATGGGGCGGCGCAGAGGCTGTATTTCGGGCTTGGTTACCGTCCTGATGGATATGGCGCAACCTATGACAGGCGTGTGGTCGCGCATGGTGATATAAGGCCGATTGATGATGATCTGTGTCTCATGCTGATCAAAGATTTGCAAACCCCGTAGAATATGCTAAACCCTGCATGAAACGGGACTTTTAGGAGTATATTTTAGTATGACAAAATGGGTATACAGCTTTGGTAAAGAGCAGAATGACGGTGATACATCCATGCGCAATTTATTGGGCGGTAAGGGATGTAACTTGGCGGAGATGGCAGGATTGGGCCTACCGGTGCCGCCGGGCTTCACAATCACAACCGAAGTATGCACACATTATTACGATAATGAGCAAAGCTATCCCGGTGAGTTAAAAGGGCAGGTTGAAGACGCTCTTGCACTCGTAGAAAAGCAGATGGGCGCGAAATTCGGCGACACATCCAACCCTCTTCTTGTTTCTGTCCGCTCCGGTGCCCGTGTTTCTATGCCGGGTATGATGGATACCGTTTTGAACCTCGGCCTGAATGACGAAACTGTTAAAGGTCTGGAAGAACAATCAGGCGATGCCCGTTTCGCTTGGGATTCTTACCGCCGCTTTATCCAGATGTATGGTGATGTGGTTCTTGGTGTTGATCACCATGAGTTCGAAGAAGTTATCGACCGTTACAAGCGTGACACAGGTTTGCGTCAGGATACGGACATTACGGCAGATGGTTGGAAAGAGATCGTTGACGAGTACAAAGCCGTTGTTGAGCGCGAAACAGGCAATCCGTTCCCGAATGACCCACAAGAGCAGCTCTGGGGAGCAATTGGCGCCGTTTTCAAGAGCTGGATGGTGCCGCGCGCGATTACGTATCGTAAGATTCACGAAATCCCTGAGAGCTGGGGTACTGCGGTTAATGTGCAGTCCATGGTGTTCGGTAATATGGGCGAAGATTGCTCTACGGGTGTGGCGTTCACACGTGACCCGTCAACCGGTGAGAATTACTTCTACGGTGAATATTTGATCAATGCACAAGGTGAAGACGTTGTGGCGGGTATTCGTACGCCGCAGTCATTGACCAAGAAAGGCCGTGAAATGGAAGGCAGTGAGCTGCCGTCTATGGAAGAGGCTATGCCGGAAGTGTTCAAGCAGCTTGATGAAGTGCGTTTGAATCTGGAGAAGCATTATAAGGATGTGCAGGACCTTGAGTTCACAGTGCAGAAAGGCAACCTGTTTATGCTGCAGACCCGTTCGGGTAAGCG
>CAZLTT010000026.1:13415-21473 GCA_964562515.1 uncultured Micavibrio sp. | reverse complement strand
GCTATCACACACCGCGCAAAAACAAAATGGTTAAAAAATTAACCTTTTTTTGACAAGCACAGCTCTCACATGCTACAAAACCGCAAAAGTTAAGAAATTAACCTTTACGGAGAACGAACATGGATTTAAAAGTTAAGCTAGCAGCCGCTGCTACGGCCCTCGGCGCAATCACCTTTGGTGGCCCCATCGCCTATCACGCGCGCGATGTCCATTACTATCCTCAAGACACATCCTTTGTTACCAACGAAGGGGACGGCCCGCATTTACACGTGCAAAGCCGCTTTTTCGGCGAGCATGCCGACATTCCCTTGGCACCCGATAAAGACGGTAACCTGGTCGGCGAAGCGCGGGTAATGAGTAACGATTTCACCATTGTTGTTAGTGCAGACGAAAGCACCTTTACGCATGAACATGGCGCAGAAAAACTCTGGCTAGGGCGCGACATCGTTCATGTACAAAGAGTTGCAGCGCCTGAAATGGACGCGGATCTGTAAACCGTCAATATATTTGACATAATCTAAAAACCATTGTAAAACTGCCCCCCTCAACTTACGGAGCAGCGAAAATGCGTTTGAAAGATATCCTGAAAACAGCCGCACGTTTCACCAATTCAAATTGGTTCGGGGAAGCCGCCAATGACGACAGCCCGGTAATTAGCCGCAAAACACTTGGTTATGTCGCCAAAGGCACAACAGATCGCAAAGACATTACAATCAATCTCGCCAGCCATTGGCAAAGAGTTGAGACACTTGTCAATGAAGCATTAATTCGCCAACCCGAAGATGCTTCCGCCGATGCACTCGCATCACTGACCGCGCTACGAGACGCGCTGAAAAACATTGCCACACGCATCAACGAAACAAGCGTATTCGAACAACAGATTGGCATTGACCAACAAGACATAGACCAGCTGCTATCAAACCTGCCTTACATGTCGATGGTTGCAAACCACTACAATCGTGTTATTCGCGAAGGCACAACATATACAGGCGTCGAGCTGGACGAAGAAAACGACCAGATACAGGTCCACACAATTGAAAACGGTGTCGCCCAATTTGCCCGCAAGCATCTTTATGAAGTCCAGATGTTCAAGTTTCGAGCGTCAAGCCATCTAACATCCTTCGCTACCGAAGGGCTTAAGCTCGACGAGCAGATACCAGGCTTTTAACATCTTCCGCACAGCCCCATGACAGGGTGTACCCTGCTCCGCCATGACCGTAATTGTGAATGACCGGCGTACCGTCAGGCAAAGCATCTTTTTCAAGGCGCACCTCTGTCCTCAAAGGGCGTAACCCGACACGCACATCGATTACTTCGGGGTCCTTTAACCGCTCGTCAAATTCAGCTGCGCGATTCAGAATAGCCTGCGTCAATTCGTCATCGGGGTTCATCGACCAGCGCCCCTCTTCAAATGATCCCCCCAACACACACTGATCGCCGCGCGGATAAATATAAAACGGCTCGTCAAAGCTTGTAATACAATCGGTAATGCCGGGGTTTTTGACCACCACCACCTGCCCGCGTGCGGGCTTTACGATATAATCATGGGCAATATCTTTGGCGAACACGCCGGTACAATTAATGACGACATCAAAATCATCAGATATATCCGACAAACTCCCCAACTCGACATAGGACACCGCGCCGCCCGCTTCTTCGAAAGCGGCCAGCATCCATGGGTAATATTCATCAACATTCATAGAATGAATACTCGCATACAAGCCGCACTGATACGCATCGGGACATTCATCGGCCTGTAGCAAGCGCCAATCCTCAACACAATTGAGCCAAAACGGTGCGGCAAAGCGTTCATCGCGTGTGCATTTCATCCAGTCCACTTCATGCACGCCGCTCCCCTCGATCGACGCTAAACGCTTCATATGCCCGATCGATGCCTTAAACCATTTACGGCAACGCTCGCTCTCTTCTACATTTACGGGATAGCACATCGCGGCGGCGGCCCAACTCGTTGTCTTTTGAATACGGTCACGCGACAAGATCGTTACGGTATGGCCGGCTTGCGCCAGAACAAGCCCCGTATTCACGCCGATAATCCCTGCGCCGACAATTCCGATATTCATGAGTTGCAGATTCCGTGAAAGACGTTATACACAAAGAACAGGATAACAATTTACGCATAAAAGGACAGCCATGAAATTCTTCGTCGACACAGCCGATCTTGATGAAATCAAAGACCTCGCAGCCACAGGCCTGCTGGACGGTGTAACAACCAACCCGTCACTTATCGCCAAATCAGGACGCGACTTCAAAGAAGTTATAAAAGACATCTGCGCGGTTGTTGACGGCCCTGTCTCAGCCGAAGTTGCTTCAACCGAATATGACGCCATGCTCGCCGAAGCCAACGAAATCCGTTCATGGGGCGACAACATCGCCGTCAAAGTGCCATTGACCGAAGCCGGTCTGAAAGTCTGCAAACAGCTGTCCGACGAAGGCACAATGGTCAACGTCACGCTCTGCTTCTCCGCGGCACAAGCCTTGCTCGCAGCAAAAGCCGGTGCGGCCTTCATCTCTCCATTCGTTGGTCGCTTGGACGATATCTCCAGCGATGGTATGCGCCTGATCGCCGAGATCTGCACGATCTACGATAACTACCCGCAATTCGACACCGAAGTTTTGGTCGCCTCCATCCGCTCACCGATGCATATCGTCGAGTCAGCAAAAATGGGCGCGCATGTAATGACAAGTCCGCCGGATGTCATCCGCGCACTTTACAAGCACCCATTGACCGATAAAGGCCTCGCAGCCTTCGTCGAGGACTGGAAGAAAACAGGACAATCCATCCTATAACCTATTCTGCCGCCCCCTGTTTTGTGGTAAAATAGCAGTATGAGTGACGTTATTTCAGACGAAGAAATTAAATTGTCTTTGAGTAAGGACGAAGTGTTAACCTTCCTGAAGGATAACCCTGACTTCTTTCAGAACAATCCCGAAGCGTTAGAGCTTTTGATCCCGCCGAAAAAACGCCCGAAAAAGGGCGAAGTCGCGGATTTCCAAAGCTACATGATCCAACGCCTGAAAGCGGACAAGGATGAGGTCCTTGAAAGCACCCGCGAAATCGTCGAAAACTCACGCGCCAACATGAACAACCAACAGCGCGTGCACACCGCTGTTCTTCGCCTGCTTGAAGCAAACACATTTCAGGACTTCATCCATTGCATCACGATGGACCTTGCGAGCATTCTGGATGTTGATATTGCTGTGCTCGTTGTCGAAGCTGACGGCGAAACCATTCCGCAAATTCAAATGAACGGTATCCGCATCATCCCCGAAGGTACGGTCGATAAATGGATGCAGGAAAAGGCTGTTTTATTGCAAGATAACATCAGCGGCATCGAACCGATTTACGGTGGTGGTGCCACGCTTGTTAAATCACAAATTTTGCTGCGGGTTGATATCTCTATGGATACCCCGCCTGCAATTCTGGCGTTCGGCTCACGCGACCCCGACATGTTCGGCGAAGGTCAAGCAACCGACCAGATTGTCTTCCTCGCGCGCGTTATCGAGCGCTGTTTCAGATCATGGCTCAAACTTCCGGTTTAAAACCCGACACACTTGCGATTTGTGCACCCGACCTTGCCAAACATCTCAATGATTGGTGCGATTTTTTGCAGCATGAAAAGCAGGTTTCAAAACACACGCTGCGTGCATACACGACCGATATAACCCATTTCATAAAATTTCTGGCCGAACATATCGGCAAAGAACCGTCACTTGATGATCTGTCCGAAATCAGTATTCGCGACTTCCGGTCATGGATGTCCAAAAAGGCCATTGACGGAACAAGCAACGCCAGCCGGGCGCGCAGCCTCTCCGGCGTAAAGAGCCTTCTCAACTGGCTCGACAGACAAGGCATCATGCACAACGCAGCAATCAACACAGTCCACTCTCCTAAACTGCCGCATAAACTTCCCCGCCCTTTACAAGAAAATCAGGCTGCCCGCGTTCTGGAGAATGCAGACCTGCTCGTAAAAGAAGATTGGGTCGGTCAACGTGATCGTGCTTTATTCACTCTGCTCTACGGCTGTGGTTTACGGATCGACGAGGCCTTAAGCCTGAACGTTGCCGACCTTCCTAAAGACGGTTTTATTCGCGTCGTGGGTAAGGGAAACAAAGAACGCCAAGTCCCCGTAATTGATATCGTCGAAGAAACCTTGCGCGAATATCTGGAACAAAGCCCGTTCCCGGCCGAAGCAACGCGCCCTCTATTTCTCGGCACACGCGGCGGACGTTTAAACCAAGGTGTCGCACAAAAAGCGATGCGTGAATTGCGGGTCACTCTGGGCCTCCCTGAGACAGCCACGCCGCACGCCCTGCGGCACAGCTTCGCCACACACCTGTTACAGAATGGTGCAAATTTACGTGAAATTCAGGAATTGCTCGGCCACGCTTCACTCAGCACGACCCAAAGATATACGGAAGTGAATGCGGAAGAATTAATGCGCATTTATAAATCCGCGCACCCTAGAGCATAATGTGGGCATAATAGCTGCAATCGCTATTTCTGCCCGCCCCAATCCATAAACGGAAAAATCTCGGTACCGAAATGCGTACCCTTAATAACACTATCAAGCTCCGCGGGTGACATATCCTCTAAACGCGGAAGCTCATGCCCCTGATCGTCATTAGGGGGCTTTGGCGCGTATTTTCGAAACTGGGCCAAACCTGTCTTAACCAAGTCAGTAATACCAAGATCTGGCCAACCGCCCGATGCCGGTCTTGCCGGTTCTGCTAATGACATCTGCTTTTCTCCGTGTTGATGTCGAACTCAAAACAATATGGATGTTTGTTTAGTTCTGTCCGCCGCTCAGGTCAATACCAAGCGCTTCGGCTGCGGCATCAACATCGTAATCATAATATTCGAGGACAGTTCCATCAACGCCTGGCGCTTCTCCAAAACCAATGCCGGGAGTTTTACCGCGGCTCATGTCATTCAAAGCTTCAAAAAGAACTCTCGCCTTACGCGCTTCTTCGCTCGCGCGTCCCAAACCCGGATTGGCCTCCGCTGCGATCTCGGGTAACGCATCACCGTCCAATGGATTAACGTCTGTGCCTCCCACAACTTTCAAACCTGCATCTGTCATAATCTATACACTCCTGTAACTCAAAATTTGATCGAGAATAGGAAATTGCATAGCCGCTATGCAAGCACGTCATGTGCTGCACTGCCGTATGTCTTGCTGAGCAAGGGTTTTTAGATATGAATTGGACGCTTGTGAACAGCCAACGCCGCTTCCTTAACCACCTCGGTTAATGTCGGGTGCGCATGGCATGTACGGGCAATATCTTCGGCCGTACCTTCAAATTCCATCACATTGACGATTTCCTGAATAAGGTCACCTGCATTCGGGCCGACAATATGCGCACCAAGAATTTTGTCGCTGTTTTTATCAGCCAGAATTTTAACAAAACCATCAGTCATGTTCATGGAACGCGCACGGCCATTGGCCATGAATGGAAACTTACCGGCGTTATAGGCAACACCTTCGTCCTTAAGCTGCTCTTCAGTCTTCCCGACATTCGCAACTTCCGGCCATGTGTAAACAACACCGGGGATCAGGTTGTAATCAATGTGACCGCTTTGCCCTGCCAACATCTCGGCCAGAACAACACCTTCGTCCTCGGCTTTGTGCGCGAGCATCGGTCCTTTAATCACATCACCAATCGCATAGATACCTTCAACAGATGTTTCGAAGAACTCGTCTGTTTCAATCACACCGCGGTCAGTCATCGAAACGCCGACTTTATCCAGACCCAAACCATCAGTATATGGCTTACGGCCAACAGCCATCAGAACGATATCAACGCTCATCTTCTCTTCGTCACCGCCCGCCGCAGGTTCCATCGTCAGGTCTACACCCTTCTTGGTCGCCTTCGCGCTTGTGACTTTCATGCCTGTCTTGAATTCAATGCCCTGCTTCTTGAACAGCTTCTGGGATTCTTTACGAACTTCGCCGTCCATACCGGGCAGAATTTGGTCCAGATATTCAACGACAGTGACGTCGGCACCTAGACGGCGCCAGACGGTACCCATCTCAAGACCGATAACACCACCGCCGATAACAACCATGCTTTTCGGAACTTCTTTCAATTCCAACGCACCTGTCGAAGAAACGATACGCTCTTCGTCAATCTCGATACCCGGCAATGTCGCGACATCCGATCCGGTCGCAATCACGATGCTCTCGGCTTCATACTCGTCCTTACCGACCTTGATCTTGCCTTCTTCGACAATCTCGGCCGCGCCTTCAATGCGTGTAACTTTGTTCTTCTTGAACAGGAACTCGACACCCTTTGTGTTCGCATCGACAACATTGTCTTTGAACTTCATCATCTTATCGAGCTTCAATGTTGGCTTGGTCTCGATACCGATTTCCTCGAAATGATGCTCGGCTTCTTCGAATTTCTCTGATGAGGACAACAACGCCTTAGATGGAATACAACCGACATTCAGGCACGTCCCACCCAATGTTTTGCGCTTTTCCACGCATGCAGTCTTCAGACCCAGTTGCGCGCAGCGAATAGCACACACATATCCGCCCGGTCCTGCACCAATCACAATTACATCGAATTTTTCAGCCATTTGTCGTTTCACCATTATCTCGGGTTTAAAATTTGTACAGAGAATATACTCTTATATCGGGAGTTCAAGCCTTTAAGCGGGTGAAATCGCCTTATTTTTTAACATAATACTTTTATTTAGCATTTATTCATGTTAGATACCCTATAGTTATAAAAAACAGGGGTTTTTATGGCTTTATCGCCGTTCAAATTGATGCAACAAGCCGTTGATATTGTTCAACTTAGCCAACATCCAACGCATCCAATCGCCGCCACACTGGCCGGACGCGACGAAAACGGCGAGCCCTATATCATTTCAAAAACAAACACATGGCCGCGTGCAATCGACGATGCATTGGGCCGCGAGACAAAAATCGGCGGCTCCAGCCCGACAATTCATGCAGAAGTCGCAGCCATACTGGCCGCACCAGGCAAGACCGAAGGCGCAGAGATATTCGTGACCGACCCGCCCTGCCCGAACTGTGCCAAAAACATCATCGAAGCAGGCATTTCCGCCGTTTACATCGATCACAAAGGGTTCGGCAAACGCTTTGCCAAGGAACGTGAGAAAGACCTCAAACTCACATATGCGCTCTTCAAAGACGCAGGCATCCCTGTCTTCGAAGTCTTCCGCGGCAAAGAAGAGCTAAATCCGCTCGTAAAAATCAAAGAGGGCTTCGTAAAACCAACTTATGAGAACGCACCGCTAATCCGTCCGGTGAACGGCGAACCCCGTGTTTCGGAGTTCTTGCGTGACGCCGTGGCTTTCAGACAGGCTTATAACGCCGAAAGCTGCGCCGCCATCATCGCGCACTCACCATCAGGTGAAGCACAATTCATCGGCTGCGAAGGCGGACAAGTTATCGGACAAACCCGCGATAGCCGTAAAAAATCCGAAAGCACGAAATACTCGTTGAACATGGAGCCACTCAACCGCGCATTCATGATCGCGGCCCGCCATGGCCTGAAACTCGATCCTGATTACGTCTTCACCTGCCGCGTACCAACACCCCGCGAAATGGTCAATTCCATTGGCGCCGGAGTGCACGACATCATCATCGATGACTGTGAAGAGGGTCGTGACGAACGCTCCTTCGAAGCTCTGGAAGTCTTACAAGAAGCCGATATCCTCGTCGTTCGTTAGGTGCTACTCTACCCGTTGGCAGTATTTTGCGCATAAGGGGAAAGCATCATGAAAAACATTCTGATCATTGCACTTTTTAGTTTCTTGGGCGGTATCGTAGGCTCAGTCGTATTAAATGCGGGCACCAGTTACGCATCAAAGGAAGAACGGTTCTACACCACCAACTTCTATAATAATGACGGAAAACGTATTGGCGTTATCGGCGCGCACGCTTCGGGCGAAGGCACTCTATTCCTGATGAACGGCAACACAGGCAAAACCGAAATCCAGATGGGTGCTTACGGTCACGGCGGCGAACGCGGCCAGACGTTGCTCGGCCTGCATGATCGTAACGG
>CAZLTT010000026.1:0-13315 GCA_964562515.1 uncultured Micavibrio sp. | reverse complement strand
ACGTCGAGAACGAGACGCGCAGGATCTTCAATCGCATCCTTGATACGAACGAGGAAGCTCACCGCTTCGCGACCGTCAACAATACGGTGGTCGTATGAATGCGCCAGATACATGATCGGACGGGCTTCAATATTGCCTTCCTTGGTCACAACCGGACGCTGAACGATATTGTGCATACCCAAGATACCGGATTGCGGTGTGTTCAGGATCGGTGTTGAAAGCATAGAGCCAAAGATACCGCCATTGGTAATGGTGAACGTACCGCCCATCATTTCATCAATCGCCAATTTACCGTCACGGGCACGTGTACCCAGATCAACGATCTTGGCTTCAATCTCGGCCATTGTCATCTGATCCGCATCACGGATCACAGGAACAACCAGACCTTGCGGCGTAGAAACGGCCACACCGATATCATAGTAATTCTTGTAAACAATATCTGTACCGTCGATTTCAGCGTTAACAGCAGGGAATTCCTTCAACGCATTTACAGCGGCTTTAACAAAGAAAGACATGAAACCAAGCTTGATACCGTGCTTCTTCACGAACTGGTCCTGATACTGCTTACGCATATCCATCACAGGGCCCATATCAACTTCATTGAATGTCGTCAGCATCGCAGCAGTGTCTTGCGCTTCCTTCAAACGGGAGGCAATAACCTGACGCAGCTTTGTCATACGCACGCGCTCTTCACGAGGGCTGTCCTCACGCGGCTTTTTCTCAGTTTTGGTAACTTCGGATGTCTTTGGTGTAGGCGCAGCGTCTGGCTTACCGTTCTTCTCGATGAAGCTCTGAACATCTTCTTTCGTCAAACGGCCATCTTTACCGGATGCCGGGACATCTTCCGCACTCAGATTGTTATCAGCCAAAAGCTTACGAACAGCCGGTGATGTCTTCACTTCTGAAGATGAAGCCTCAGCTTTAGGCTCTTCCTTGGCGGCTTCTGCTTTCGGCTCTTCTTTTTTCTCTTCCTTGGCCGGTGCGCTGTCATTTGCTGCGCTGCCTTCGCCCATTTCACCCAAAACGGCGCCAACCTCGACCGTCTCGCCTTCACCGACTGTGATTTTGGCAATCACACCATCTTCCGGTGCGTTCACTTCCAGAGTGACCTTGTCCGTCTCCAGTTCTACGATTGGCTCGTCCGCCTTAACCGCTTCACCTTCTTTTTTCAGCCATTGTGCAACAGTGGCTTCGCTGACAGATTCACCAAGTGTGGGAACTACGATATTGGTCATGAGTATTTCATCCGTTTTGTCTATATTCGTTTAGCAAGTTATTTACGCTGTGGCGCAGTGGAAAGCAAGCCCTTCTGGGCGAATAATCAGCTTTAAAAGTGGGTCCAGCCTGTGCGCTTGAACTCCATCTCTTCATTATGATCATTAATGACATGCACCCCTTCACCCGCCTTGAACTCACCAACAACGCTCAATTCAATGCCGTGAGCTTCAGCTTCAGCGCGCAAACTATCAAGATTGTCAGGTTTTACAGCCATTGCGATTTCGTAATCATCACCGCCTGTCAGCAGTGTTTCCACGTTCACCACGCCGTTTTTAAGCAAACCCAGCGTCTCGTCCGTAAAGGGCATATCCCCTAAACGCACCTCTGCCGCAAGCGATGAAGACTGACACACATGGCCAAGGTCAGCGATAAAACCATCCGAAACATCAACAGCAGCATGCGCATAGCTTGCAATAGCCGGGCTTAAGGCCACACGCGGTTGCGGTTTATGGCATACGGACACGAACGGTTCAGGATCATCCAGATCCAACAAACCCAGTAAACATTTCACCCCGACAGCCGCCCGCCCGATCGGTCCGGTTAAGACAATCAGATCCCCTTGCTGTGCCCCGTCACGCTTAACCGCCTGCCCTTTTGGCACACAGCCAAAAATGGTGATCGAGATCAACGCAGAGCCTTCGGAAACAGTTGTATCGCCGCCGGAACAAAACACATTAAAAGCCTTGTTATCCTCCAACAACGCTTGAGAAAACGCCTTAACCCACGCCTCATCGGGCTGCTCGGCGAATGCCAAATTCATCTGATATGCCAGCGGGGTTGCCCCCATCGCCGCCATGTCAGATAAATTCACACGCAACGCCTTGTGCGCAATGTTCGCAGGTTTTTCGTTTTCAAGGAAATGCGTACCGCTATTGAGCGTATCGGAGCTAACAACCAGATCCATCCCCTCAGGAAGCGTAAAAACAGCCGCATCATCCAATAATGCACCGGCTTCATCCCGCCCCATCGTCAGGGGAAGAAAATATTCCTGAACCATTTCAAATTCGTTCATGACCACATCTTCCAAAAGTGGTGTACAGGCCCAGCCCCCTGACCGACACCAAGTTTATCTGCGCTTCCGATTGCTCCGGTAACATAGTTTTTAGCCCCTTTAACGGCGTCCTGCAAACTTTTCCCTTGTGCAACGCCACACGCAATCGCTGCCGACAACGTACAACCCGTACCATGCGTGTTTTGTGTGCGAATACGCTCCGCCTCATACGTATGCACACCCTCAGGCATGGCAAGTGTATCGATACAAATATTCTCCGCCCCGTGCCCGCCTTTCACCAAAACGGCGCCAGAGCCTAACTCAAGCAACTGTTGAGCATCTTTACTGCCAAGCAGCTCTGCTTCCATCATGTTGGGGGTTATCAAATCCGCAATCGGTATCAGAGAGGTTTTTAGGGCCTCCACCGACGCATCATCAAGCAAACGGTCTCCGCTTGTCGCGACAGTCACAGGGTCCAGAATGATATTCTGCGCATCCCATTTTTTTAAAACCTCTGCCAATGTGGCTATGCTTTGGGCGTCCCCAACCATGCCGATCTTGATGGCGTCAGGGCGAATATCGTCGAATATCGCATTGATCTGCTGTTCTAAAAAACCCGCAGGAACCTGATGGATGGCACTCACCCCCATTGTGTTCTGGGCCGTTAATGACGTCATTGCGGCCATACCGTAGCAACCGAGCGCAGAAAATGTCTTCAAATCGGCCTGAATACCTGCGCCGCCCGATGGGTCTGACCCCGCTATGCTCAGCACTTTCGGGATCATGTGATCGCTTCCCTCAAGGCTTTAGCTGCTGCGGCCGGATCAGTTGCCTCGCTGATCGAACGCATCATGGCAACGCCTTGCGCGCCCGCCTCGATAACCTCTTTCGCATTAGCAGCGTTTATGCCGCCAATCCCGACCACAGGCACGGGCGAAAGCTTGACCATTTCGGCAAACTTCTCCGCCCCCAAGACAGGCTTGCCCTTATCCGTTTTAGTCTCGTAGAACGGTCCTGTACCGACATAATCGACAACAGAAGGGTCAACAGCGGCCATATGCTCCGGCGTGAAAGCGGTTTGTCCGATAATCGCGGCCTCACCCAACTTTTCGCGCGCATCCGCCGGCGCGGTATCCCCCTGCCCCAAATGCACACCATCGGCCTGTACGGCAAAGGCCACATCGACATAGTCATTCACCAGAAACGGAATGCCCTCGCCCTTCAAAAGCTCGGCTAACATCGCGGCTTGCATATGGATCTCAGCCATATTCCCGCTTTTGTTGCGGTATTGCACCATTGTTACCCCACCGGCAACGGCGCGCATCACAACATCGGTGATATCGCGTCCATCACAACAGGCAGGATCGGCAACAAAATAGACAGAAAGGTCAAAGCCTTCGCGCATAGAGCGTTAATCCACGCTCAGCGCTTCATCGACAAGCTTGGCTTGCTCCTTGGCATGTCGGGAAGCCAAACCGGTAGCCGGCGCAGCAGCATCTTCACGCCCGACGTAGCTTGGTCTGTGCGCGCGAATATCAATCTCTTCGAGTACGCCCTCGATACGACGATCAACAAAATGCCAGTAACCCTGATTTTGCGGCTCTTCCTGACACCAGACGACTTCAGCGTTCTTATAGGCTTTAAGCTCGTCAACCAACGCATCATGCGGGAACGGATAAAGCTGCTCTACGCGAAGCAACAACACATCATCAATCTTGCGCTCGCGGCGTTCAGCCAAGAGGTCGTAATAAACCTTACCTGTACACAATACGACGCGTTTGATTTTTTCCGGAGCCACCAAATCATCCTGATCATCATCCCACAAGAAGCGGTGGAACGTGCTGCCCTCTGTAAACATATCCGCTGTTGAAACAGCCAGCTTATGGCGCAGCAAAGATTTCGGCGCCATAACCACGAGCGGCTTACGGAAGTCACGCACCATCTGGCGGCGCAGTGCATGGAAATAGTTAGCAGGCGTTGTGATATTACAAATCTGCCAGTTATCTTCGGCCGCACTCTGCAAGAAACGCTCGGGACGTGCGGAGGAGTGCTCCGGCCCCTGCCCTTCATAACCATGCGGTAACAACATCGTCAGACCGGACATACGCAACCACTTACTCTCACCGGAGGAAATAAACTGGTCGATCATTACCTGCGCGCCGTTGGCGAAATCACCAAACTGCGCTTCCCAGATTGTCAGCGTCTTTGGATCGGCCAAAGAATAACCATATTCAAAACCAAGCACCGCCATCTCGGACAACGGGCTGTCATGTGCTTCGAACAACGGCTGATCCTTACCGATATTCTTCAGCGGCAAGTACTTCTCTTCGTTTTCCTGATCGTACCAGATGGCATGACGATGGGAGAACGTACCACGGCCCACATCCTGCCCTGACAAACGCACAGCAAAACCGTCTTTCAACAAGGAAGCAAAAGCGATCGCCTCGCCTGTCGCCCAGTCAAAGCTTTCACCTGTTTCGAACATCTTTGATTTCGCATCCAGAACACGCTTCAGCTTGCTGTTAATGGCGAAACCTTCAGGAATATCGGTCAGAACCTTACCGATCTCTTTCATCTCTTTTTCGCTGATCGCAGTCTCACCGCGACGCGCGCCGTCCGGCGCAACCTTAAAGCCTTCCCATGCACCGCCAAGGAAATCGGCATCATTCGGCTTATAGGTCTTGGTCGCCTGAAAAGCCTCCTCCAGATAGCCCATGAACTCATCGACCATCTCCTGCCCTTCTTCGGCAGTAATAACCTGCTCGGCAACAAGCTGCTTAGTGTATAGCTCGCGCGCGGTCGGCTGTTCTTTGATCTTCTTGTACATCAAAGGCTGCGTAAAGGCCGGCTCATCGCCTTCATTGTGGCCAAAGCGGCGGTAGCAATACATATCGATTACAACATCACGCTTGAACTTCTGACGGAACTCGGTCGCGATACGCGCAACATGAACAACCGCTTCGGGGTCATCACCGTTCACATGGAAAATCGGCGCAGACAACATCTTCGCCACATCCGTACAATACGGACCGGAACGTGAGAATTTCGGCATCGTTGTGAAACCGATCTGGTTATTGATAACGATGTGCATCGTTCCGCCAACGCGGTATCCCGGCAATTCGGAAATCATCAATGTCTCGGCGGTAATTCCCTGCCCCGCAAATGCCGCATCACCATGCAGCAACAACGGCAGAACAGTCGCATCCTCGGACCCGCCGCGCTGCATCTGTTTCGCACGCACTTTACCGATCACGACAGGGTTCACGAATTCGAGGTGAGACGGGTTAGCCGTCAAAGACAAGTGAACGGTATTACCATCAAAATCACGGTCACTGGATGTACCAAGGTGATATTTAACATCACCCGAACCCAGAACATCATCAGGCGTCGAGGACTGCCCCTGAAACTCCGCAAACACGGCTGTAAACGGCTTGCCCATAACATTCGTCAAAACGTTCAAACGGCCACGGTGCGCCATACCAACGACAATTTCTTCCATGCCGAGCTGCCCGCCGCGCTTCATGATTTGCTCGATCAGCGGGATCAACGCTTCACCACCATCAACACCGAAACGTTTCGTACCCGGGTATTTTTTGTGCAGGAATTGTTCAAAAGATTCCGCAGCAATCATACGCTGCAAAATTGCGCGCTTACCGTTTACTGTGAATTCAGTTTTGTTGCGCGGCTCTTCGATCCGTTCTTGGATCCATGCCTTTTCTTCGGGATCGGACAGATGCAAAAACTCGACACCGATCTTGTCACAATAAGTCTGACGCAGAGCGGTAATAATCTCGTTCAAAGTTGCCTTTTCCATGCCCATCACACCGCCGATAAAAATCGAACGGTTCATATCGCTTGGCATAAAGCCGTAATGCGCAGGATCAAGCTCAGGATGATCACCCGTTTCCATCATGCCGAGCGGATCAAGATCGGCCATCAAGTGACCGCGAATACGGTAGGCACGGATCAACATCAGCGCACGGATTGAATCCTGCGTGGCCTGACGGATATCTTCCTGATTAACGGAATCGGATGAGCGACGGCGCGGCTGACTAACATCATTCGCAGGGTCCGCAAACGCGACGCCAAAACGGCGTGATGCTTTAGAATTCTCGGGCGGTGTCCAACTGGCACCGGACAACTCGGCCAACAACGTCGCCTCATCATCGCTTAAATCATCAAAAAATGCGCGCCAACTATCGTCGACCTTGCTCGGGGACGTTAAATATTCGCTGTAAAGATGAGCGACATATTCCGCATTCGCGCCTGAGAGAAATGTGAGGTTTTCTGATGCTTCAGCCATGAGTCAAAGGGCCTCCTGTTTGCCCGTATATTGCCAATTTTAGGTGCAAAAATAGTCGCTATACGAAGTATACCGTTAAAGCGGCTCGGTCAAGGGGGAAAGCTAGCCTTTCAGCGCGTTTCGAAGGGCTGAAATCGCCGTATCTTCGGCTGCACTGACATTCATCGGGTGGTTCGCATCCTCGGATGACAGTGCCGAAAGAGAACTTGTGATTTTGCCGACAATAGAGCCGAACAAACCACCGCTCTCCTCGTCATCAAACTCGCCAAATTCGCCGTAAGCCTGCGCAACCGTTGTCGCAATCTCCATCAGCGCTGCGCAATAGTTCTTCGTTTCGCTCTCACTGGCGCGGCTCGCCAGCAAAGCTTTAGCCTGCGCCGCTTCATCCGGAACATTAAAGCTCTGCGCGGCCCAACGCGGCCATTCAGACTTCATATTCAACGCCTGGTTCATCGTCTCTGACGCAAACGGCTTATCTTCACGCAAAGATGCTATCGCCTTGATACACGATTCAAGAGCCGCCATCTCACGCTCGTCATCAACCTCGCCATCTTCATCATCAGCATGGCTGACATAAACGCCGACCTTGTATGGCAAAGATACCAAAAGCTCGAGTTCGGATGCGGAAAAGTCGGAAAGCGTGGTCATGTCTGCTCCTTAAGGGGTTAAATACTGTAACGAGTGTCAAGCGCATCAGCGAGTGCGGTCAACGCACGTCGCTCGCTCAATGAGATATTCAGGAACTGCTCGAAAGATTTGGATGGCTGCTTCTTGAGATTGGCTTTAAATGTGCTGACGATATAGGAACTGTAGACATTCAGCTTGTCCTTGAACGATTGCTGCTCATATTCGCGGAAAGCAAGCGCCACAGCCTCCCCGATCTCGATCAAACGCTGCGCGTATGCATTCACTTCTTTGTCATCAACATGGTCACGAAGAATATTCAGCGCATCAACGCATTCCTCGGGAACCTTGTCGATTCCATTCTTCCACTCATGCCATTCGCCCTTACGTTTGACGGTTTCATCCATGATGTATTGAAGCAATTCAGAACCGAACACCATCTGCGAAAAGCCGATAACAATGTTGTTGAGCGCCTGTATCTCTTTTTCCTCGGCTTCGCCGCCGCCGGTATCATCGCACATACTGACCCACAAACCCGCACGGTAAGGCAGGCTCGTAATCAACGAGCGCTCGTCCTCGGTCATTTTGTCCAGTACGCTTTTATCCATTAAAAAAGGCCCTCTGATTTCCGATGGTCGGATCGGTGTCCTTATTTCTTAAGTGTATACCGAAACGACTCTCAAAAACCAGAGGGCAATCGACAAGGAGGTGGGTTCGTTAAGGTGAGGGTGTGTCCTTGTCGTTGGCTTTGAAGGAGTATAGGGGGTAGAGAGCGTATAGAGGGGGTCCTTCAAAACCGCTGCGTAGTCTTTAAATCTTTAAAAAGGCATCATCAGGTCAACATAGTAGTAAAGACCGTTCGGTACATGCGTATCAATCATGTCCATCATGCCTACCATAAGTGCAACCGTCGCTGATCCGTATATATAATTCGTCATTTTCACACCTTCCTGTTCGCGTTATTCGCTGTTCAAACTTAAACAGAACGTTGCAAGGCTGATGCCAATATTTTTCATAACGTAAAAACTGAGGTATTGTTTAAAAACAATAACTTACAGGCGGCGCACATGAAAAAAGATAGGCAAAAACAGCCTTCAAAGACTTCCTATCGGCAATATTTTCCGTAATATTTTAGGCGTTACTGATTTTGGAGATTTCTTCTTGCGCACGGACATCCGCCCGCAAAGCCGCGGCAATCTTCCCTATCGCCTTATCTTCGGCATAACTGACCCGCTCTACGCTCTTATTGAGCCTGCGGAACAAGCCGTTACTGTTCCTGAGAAGGTCAAGGAAGCCCTCCCTGAAAAAACCAAAGGTGAAAAACACACGCCCCATAATCCCGAGCGGCCCAAGAACCAAAAAGCTCCAGATTGCTTCCGTACCGCCAATCTCTCCCTTTTCCGACTCCCAATTGGCTTCAGAAACCTCCAGAGCGACCTTCATGACAAATTCTTTGAACTCTGCCGCGTGCGGATCACTCCCCAATAGCTTGACGGCCTCTTCGCACTCCTGCGGCACTTTATTCAGGTCCTGACGCAAATGCTCGCCGGCTATCGCCTGCGCTTCTTCGGCCACATCCTTCACAAGCCCCGCATTGTGCTCATTCTTGATCGCATTCTTAAGCGTTACCTGAAACGCCCGCTTCTCAAGCTTATCCGCCCAATACCCGCGATCATCAGAATCCCCGCAATACAGCGCAACACGATGCAACAGCTTGGCAAGTTGTGTTTTGTCCTTTGCGCTCAGGCTCATTCGTCTTTTTGCCCCATCTCTGCAAGATATTCCTGCACGGTTTGGTTCATATCCTCCGGATGCTTCTTGAGCCACGCCGCTTTGATAGAACCTGCGAGCTTACCGATAGCATCGCTTTCCTTTGTGCTGATCTTCATTTGATCGAAGATATTATTTTCATTGTAAAGATAGCGGGCAACGTCGTCCTGATGCAAATCTTCGAACTTCATCAGGATACGGTAAAAGATATGCTTGATATTCGCGGTCCACATAAAGGCATCCTCTATGCCGCCGCCCATATCGGTATATTCATCCTTTTCGTCATATGCCTTACCGACAGAACCGCACGCCGACATCACAATATCCGCATAAAGCCGCGCCTCGCGTTTCTCGAAATTATCCAACGCGAGTGTAATCGTGTCCTCCAGCTCCTGAGGAACCGTACGTAAATCATTCTGGATATTCTCAATATCATCCGGCCCCAGATCGGAAAGATTTTGCACGCCTTGCAACTCCCCTTCCGCAATCTTGGCAATTTCGTCAAGGAAGCCTTCTTCGGAATGCTGCTCCTGCAATATCCTCATCAGATAGTAGAGCGCGTAAGCTTCGGCCATGCGGGCCTTTTTCTGCTCAAGCTCGTTGCGACCCTCAAGCGTATCCGCGAAGCTGATAAACAAACCCGCCCGAACGAGAGTACGGGCGAGTTGGTCAAAAACAACTTTGCTGTTGGAAAGCATTATGCCGCCATGGCATCCACGACTGCCTGACCGAGACCGGCAGGGCTTTCAGAGACCGCAAAACCGGCCGCACGCATCGCTTCCATTTTTGCTGGCGCAGTGTCATCACCGCCGGAGATAATCGCACCGGCATGGCCCATACGCTTACCCGGAGGGGCTGTTGCACCGGCAATGAAACCGGCGATAGGCTTTTTGGTTTTCAATGACTTGTAGAAATCACAGGCTTCCAACTCAGCAGAACCACCGATCTCACCGATCATCAGGATCGCTTCTGTCTCGTCATCATCCATGAACATCTCGATACAATCGATAAAGTTCGTACCATTCACAGGGTCACCGCCGATACCGATACATGTGGATTGACCAAGGCCAACAGCACCTGTTTGCGCAACCGCTTCGTAAGTCAGCGTACCGGAACGGGAAACAATACCGACCTTACCGCGTTGGTGAATATGACCAGGCATAATACCGATCTTACATTCACCCGGTGTGATAACACCCGGACAGTTAGGGCCGATCAAGCGTGTCTTTGAACCATCCAAAGCGCGCTTCACCTTAACCATATCCAGAACCGGAATACCTTCCGTGATACAAATCGCCAATTCGATTTCCGCATCAATCGCTTCCAGAATGGCGTCCGCCGCGAATGGAGGGGGAACATAGATTACAGAGGCATTCGCGCCTGTGCGCTCTTTCGCTTCACCAACGGAGTCGAAGACAGGCAGGCCGAGATGGTCGGAACCACCTTTACCGGGTGTTACACCACCGACCATATTTGTACCGTAAGCAATCGCCTGCTCACTGTGGAAAGTACCTTGAGAGCCGGTAAAGCCCTGACAAATCACTTTTGTATCTTTATTGACAAGTACAGACATAAATCACGTTCTTCCTTTTTTACGCTCTTTTATAAAAATTGATAAACCATAGGCCGCCCGCCAAAAGCAGGAACAGCACAAGACAAGCCTTCCAGACTTGTCTTAAAAACAGCAAATTCTGATAATCATGCTTAAAACGCACATCAGCGGGCTTGTAGGGGTCGTAGTAGATTTCGATGACATCATCTTTGCTTAACTCAGTCTCGAAACCATCAAGGCGCTCACTTTTTCGTGGCTGACCATCTTTCAACATAAATCCGACAGTAACCATTTTGCGCAACGCTCCCTGAGGAGGCTGAACGGTATTTTCTCCGCCCTGCGCTTGAGCTTCAGCTTGGACATTCGGAACCTGCTCGTCTTTGATGTCCAGCACCTTGGCTTTTACAATCACGGATCCTTTGTAAAACTCAGTCTCCTGATATGTCGCCAGATAAGCGCCCATACCGACAAAACCGACAAGAAGCATAACCAGAACCAACACAAGGCTTAACAAGCCACGCGCCAATGTTCCCATACTCTTCTTTGTCTTTAATTCTGCCGGTTGTGCGTTCATATCTATTTCGCCTTCACTACACCACAAGCGATACGGTCACCCGCGCCGCCGATTGGCTGCGTGAAATGATCGTCTTCGTTCGCATGCACGATCAATGTTGCACCATCTTCGTCCAACACTGGCGTATCGCCGCTATTAAGTTGCAACAATTCCGTGTAGAACTCGACCTTCACTGTACCGTCCTCATGAACGATCAGGTTCGGCAGGTTACCCGCATGCGGACCTTCTGGGTTCAAGAAACCGTGTGGCTTTCCGTCTTCCATGATGTGGCCTTGCGCAGCATGGAAATGATGATGATCACGACAATCGCCCGTCGCATGTAAATGCATACCGTGCGGCCCCGGCGGCAAGTCACGAGCATCGATCTTAATCAAGATACCTGTAGTACCCTCGATAAATTCCGCATTACCGATCACTTCACCGTCATTATTGATCAGCTCAGCTGTTGCATGGGCGCGCTCGGCCTGTACAGCCTCCTTCGTCATTTCAACTTTCTCGGCTGCTTCTGTCTTATGCCCTTCATGGCTGTGGTGCCCTTCATGGCTGTGATCTTCGGCGAAAGCCGAAGCGCCGCTCAAGCTCAACAGAGCAATCGCACTCACGGTTAAAAATGTCTTTTGCATGTCAAAACTCCTGTTCTTATGCTGCAAGGATTACGCAAAAATTATGCGGCTTCTGCCTGACGTGTGGCTTCAACAACCTTCTTGGCTGCATCATCCAGATTGTCCGCACTAATGATCGGCAGACCGGAACCCGCCATCAATTCTTTACCCTTCTCGACATTCGTACCTTCCAGACGAACAACCAGAGGCACACTCAACTGCACTTCTTTCGCAGCCGCGATCACACCTTCCGCGATCACATCACATTTCATGATACCGCCGAAGATATTGACCAGAATGCCCTTTACGTTCGGGTCGGACAGAATGATTTTGAATGCTGTTGTCACGCGCTCTTTCGTCGCACCGCCACCAACATCGAGGAAGTTCGCAGGCTCACCGCCATACAGCTTAATGATATCCATCGTGGACATCGCCAGACCGGCACCGTTCACCATACAACCGATATTACCGTCCAGAGAAACGTAAGACAGCTCGTTATCAGCAGCGATCTTCTCGTTTTCGTCTTCTTCAGTTTCATCGCGCATATCGGAAATTTGCGGCTGACGGTACAAAGCGTTGGCATCAAAGTTCATCTTCGCATCCAGAGCCATCACCTCGTCACCGACAACAATCATCGGGTTGATCTCGACGATAGACGCATCAGTCTCAAGGAAACACTTATAAAGATTGGCAAAGAACTTACCTGCTGACTTCATCTGCGGCTTGCTCAAGCCCAGAGCAAACGCCAACTTACGGGCGTGAAAACCTTGGAAACCTGTCGCAGGGTCAATATCAGCCTTAATAATCTTCTCAGGGCTTTCTTCTGCAACTTCTTCAATATCCATACCGCCTTCGGTGGAAACCATAAACGTTACGCGGCTTGTCGCGCGGTCAAGAAGTACTGAACAGTAATATTCCTTTTCAATGTCCACACCGTCAGTAACGTACAAACGTTGAACTTCCTTACCTTCAGGACCGGTCTGCTTCGTAACCAGAACCTTGCCCATCATCGCCTCTGCGGCGTCTTTAACTTCATCAACCGTTTTGCAAAGACGCACACCGCCCTTGCCTTCCGGATTGTCGGTAAAGTGTCCGGCACCGCGGCCACCTGCGTGGATCTGGGCCTTAACGACCAACAATGTCGCGCCGCCCTTTTGCAATTCCTCAGCAGCTTTAACGGCTTCATCTACACTCATAGCCGGAATGCCCTTCGGCACCGCTACGCCATATTTTTCAAGCAATTCTTTAGCTTGGTACTCATGGATATTCATGGATTAATTTGCTCCGATCTCAGTATGTGAATCTCACCTCAAGACTTAATCATCCGCGAACGCATTTGCAACCCCGATTACGCCCGTAAGACAAAGAATCTTAATGATTTTTGCCCGCAAAACCGCCAAAAACCCGAAATTATTAGCCGAATATTAAGATTAAATTAAATTTTAGCAATTACCATGCAGATATGAAAACAAAGGTGCGTATATAAGCATCCACTAAAAAACATTGAATAAAAACGGTAATTTAAAGGGTTCAATATGGCAGACGATGCCGGCTTCACATATGAAAATGACGCGATTATAGGCGCAGGTGAACCTGTTGGCGGTTATGATGTAACTGTCGA
>CAZLTT010000025.1:0-22191 GCA_964562515.1 uncultured Micavibrio sp. | reverse complement strand
GTATTGCTCGCCACCAACATTATTGAAAGCGGTATCGATATTCCCACCGCCAACACGATGATTATTCACCGCGCTGATATGTTCGGCCTTGCGCAGCTATACCAGATCCGCGGGCGCATTGGCCGTTCGAAGGTTCGTGCCTATGCCTACCTGACATGGCCGGCCAATGATTTGCTCACACCGAACGCAACCAAACGACTGGAGGTCATGGAAACGCTGGATACGTTGGGCAGTGGTTTCCAGCTTGCCAGTCACGACATGGATATTCGCGGGGCAGGGAACTTGCTCGGTGATCAGCAATCGGGCCACATTAAGGAGGTCGGTGTCGAGCTGTACCAGCAAATGCTGGAGGAGGCCGTCGCTATGGCCCGCGAAGGTGTTGATCTCGATCATATGCCTGAGCGAGACCAATGGTCACCAACGATTAATGTTGGCACTTCGGTCCTCATCCCTGAAACCTACGTCCCCGACCTCGGTGTGCGTATGAGCCTGTACAGACGTTTATCCGATCTGCTCGAGCCAGAAGATATCGAAAGCTTTGCCGCCGAACTCATTGACCGTTTTGGCGACCTGCCCGAAGAGGTACAAAACCTCATCCATATCGTGAAAATCAAACAGCTGTGTAAAAAAGCGGGTGTGTCTTCCGTTGAGGCGGGTCCAAAGGGCGCGGTCATCGCTTTTCACAATAATAATCCGCCAAATCTCGAAGGTCTCATGCATTGGATGACATCGAAAGGCGGTGCGGTGAAACTCCGCCCTGACCAGAAGCTTGTCGCTATCCGCCATTGGGATACCCCTTCAAAGCGGGTTAAGGGTACGCACTCACTCATGAAAGAGCTGTGTGAGTTATAAACGCCCCTGTGTCGTAACTCTCTGTAAAAACCTTGAAAAGATTACGTTAAATCGCTATAAGGGCGTTAAATTATAAACAAAATGTAATAAAAATTGGCTTATGCCACGGAACAGCGACACTGAGTTACAGCAGCAACCCTCTGATATTGCGCCCGAAATTAGCGGTGCAGGTTTGCGTGTGGCGATTCTCGCTCCGCTTTGCTCCGATGGTACAATCAATCTAAATCCCAGATGGTTGACGCCGTTTCAAAAAGCCGGAATTGAGGTTGATTTTATTCCGGTCGGCGCGAGTGGAGAGCAAATTGACGCCGCCATTCAGCGTTCTCACGGTGTTTTGCTACCCGGTGGTAACGCGAACGTCCACCCCAAGTTTTATGATCCGTTATTTAAAGACGACCCCCAATGGCCGCTTCGTAAGGATGATTTGCGTGACATGCAACGTGACATAACAGCCATGCAAGTCGCATGGAAAGCAAAAAGCATGAATATTCCGACCCTCGGTGTATGTCGCGGTATGCAGGAAATGATTGTCGCATTCGGCGGCAGACTGGAGAAGCTTGATGACAGTCTGATTGATCATGCTGCGGGATACGCGCATGACTTCAATAAAAATGGCTGTTTGGAGCCCGAAGAAATAGGCCACACAGTGCATGACATCCATATTCTGGACGACACGCAGCTGCGGTCGATTTTTAAGCGCGGTGACCTGTCTGTAAACTCAGTGCACGGTGAAGGGATCACAATTCGCAGTTGGAATATGCCGGAAAACCGAAGTTTACGGGAAACCTTCCGTATTGAAGCGATCGCGGATGATGGAGTTATCGAAGGCATATCTCATGGCAATATGCTGGGTGTGCAGGCGCATTTTGAAGTAGAGGGGGATCAGCCCGAAAATCATCGTCTGCTTTTTGCTCATTTCTTCTCGAAAATGCTCGATTATAAGACCGATCAAGACGCTCTTCCTGTAACCGTTGAAGCGGATCACCCCGCAGGTCGCATCTCTTAAACCTTTTGCCAAAGCGCAAAATGTGTCATGCTTATAGTATAAGAACAAAAAAAGGCATCCTTTATGTCTATGGAATACCTGAATAGCCGGATCAAAGACGCCCTCAAAATGAGTGGTGGAAACCGTGTGAAAGCGCGACAGCAATTGATCGCATGGACTTTCGAAGATACCAAACTCTTGCATACATTGGCGAAACCGCACTTGTCGGGCATTGTTGCCTACAACATTGAACGTGTGGCGTCCGGCCGCGCCGATGCCGCGACGCAAAAGGCGAATGAAGCAACGAAAGAACCTGTTCAAGCGCAGGCTCCTAAAGCTGCTAAAGCACAATCAAACGAAGAGCAGTTCGGCCTCGAAATTTTAAAGGCTGTTGCAGGATCACCCCAGATTTTCGGTCTCGAAGACCCTGGCGCACCGCAAAAACGCGGGGGCGTCTCGCAAAACCATCTCGATGCAATTAATGCGATCATAAATAAATCGTCTAAAAATTCATCGGAATAAGTCACTCTAGTACAAGTCATTCAGCCTTATGAATCTGGCGCATGCCACACAGCTTCACCCCGTATTTGATGAGGACCATCGCAGGATGTTCTTGGAACAACATGGTTGGCGTATTGATAAACCGGTCGGAAAAGATTCATCCATCCGCCGTTACTTCCGCGTGAGTAAAGGCACGCAAAGCGCGATTTTAATGGAGACCGTACCCGATGACTCTCCGCACGCCACGCCGGGGCATGCGTTGGGTGACTTCATCAGAATTTCGGAATGGCTGCGTTCCGTTGGTGTCCGCGCTCCTGAAATATATGAAATCAATCTGGAGCATGGCTATGTGCTGCTTGAAGATTTTGGCGATGCGTGCCTGCGCGATACGTTAGAGGCTGACCCGTCTCAGGAAGCTGCGCTTTATAATAACGCTGCTGATATTTTGCATCATATCGCGGATCAGGATTGCCCGCTCGATTTGCCCGATTACTACGAAAGCCATGTTCACCGTCGCCACCGTCGCGTGGTTGATTGGTATATGCCGATGACGCGCGGATGTGCAAACGAAGATGGTCTGGTCGATGAGTATAAGGCCGTGTGGGAAAAGATCGAAAAGAGCGTCCCTCCGTGTCCGCAAGGCTTTGTGCATGTAGATTTTCATGCCCAGAATTTGATGGTCATGAATAATGAAAAAGGATTGAGCGCGCTGGGTGTTCTCGATTTTCAAGGTGCGATGATCGGGCCAAGCGTCTATGACTTCACCAATTTGTTGGAAGATGCGCGCCGTGTTGTTTCTCCTGATGTGAAGGCGCAAATTCTCAATGAAATGGACCCCGTGCAGCAAGCATGGTTCCGCATTATGGCGACGCAATTCCATTGTCGCGTGATCGGCCAGTTCATTAAACAGGCCACGTTGGATGACAACGAGACATACCTTAAACATGTCCCGCGTCTGCAAACTTACCTGCATAATGCGGTTAAAGAGCCTGTCTTGGCTCCACTAAAAGCGTTTTTTGATGATTGTGATGTTGATTTTTCAGGTGCTTGCGACTTTAATGTTGCTGAGCTTCGCGAGCGTGTTGCCGCGGATGCCCAGTAAATACGCATAAACACTGAAAAAGGATTATCATCATGTCACTCGTTGCCGACCGTTTGGGCCGTATCAAGCCATCTCCAACTATTGCTGTGACTAACAAAGCCAAGGAATTAAAAGCTGCGGGCCGTGATGTGATTGGTCTAGGCGCAGGAGAGCCTGACTTTGATACGCCTGATTACATTAAAAACGCCGCCAAGACGGCTATGGATAATGGCGAAACAAAATATACTGCTGTTGATGGTACTCCGGCTCTAAAGGATGCAATTATCGCCAAGTTCAAACGCGAGAATGATCTTGAGTATAAGCGCGAGCAAATCTCTGTCGGCACAGGCGGAAAGCAGATTCTTTACAATGCTTTGATGGCATCTGTTAATCCAGGGGATGAAGTCATTATTCCTGCGCCTTACTGGGTTTCATATCCTGATATGGTTCTGTTGGCCGAGGGTACGCCCGTCATCGTCGATGCTACGGCTGAGAATAATTTCAAGATGCAGCCCGCAGATCTGGATGCTGCAATCACGCCGAAAACAAAGTGGCTGATCTTCAACTCACCGTCCAACCCGACAGGTGCAGCATACACACGCGAAGAAATTCAGGCATTGGCCGATGTCTTGCTGAAGCATCCGCATGTCTACGTTATGACGGACGACATGTATGAACACCTCGTGTATGACGGCTTTGAATACACGACATTCGCGCAAGTTGAGCCGAAGCTGTATGACCGCACATTGACCATCAACGGCGTATCAAAAGCCTACTCGATGACAGGGTGGCGTATCGGTTACGCGGGCGGCCCGCAAGAGCTGATCAAGGCGATGTCCAAAATCCAGTCTCAAAGCACATCTAACCCGTGCTCTATCTCTCAAGCGGCCGCCGCCGAAGCCATCAGCGGTGACCAATCATTCATGAATGAATGGCGGGAAGCGTTCAAAGACCGCCGCGATACGGTTGTGAAAATGCTGAACGAGGCCGATGGCATCGAATGCATCAATCCTGAAGGCGCGTTCTATGTCTATCCGTCATGTTCGGGCTGTATTGGTAAAACAACACCTGACGGCAAGACAATCGCAAGCGATGAAGACTTTGTGACGTATTTGCTCGAAAGCGAAGGCGTGGCGTGCGTGCAAGGTACGGCGTTCGGCTTGGCTCCGCATTTCCGCATTTCCTATGCGACGGATAAGGATTCATTGATCGAGGCGTGTACACGTATCCAAAAAGCCTGTGCTGCGCTCGAAGGTGAAGCAACCAAAGCCGCTTAATAAACGCTTACATTGCCAAAACAGCTTTCGGAGGTCCTATCGGGGCTTCGTAAAGATCGTGGTCGACGCCACCGGTCTGGCGAACAATGTCTTCCACTGTCGGTTCAGGGCGCTTATAGGATTTGAGCGGAGGCATATCGCCCGTTTTCACGTCTTCTCCTAATTCTGCACGAATATCCCCGGTGACCCAGTGCATCCGTTTTTTCAAATTCATATGTTTGAATTCGTCGGTACGCACGTCTGCGCCGACAAGTTTGGAAAAGTAGTCGGCAGAGTAGGGGCATGATGCTTCGTCGTTCGGACTCATCCATGATGTCATCGGCATGTCGAATATTGGGTGGTGCGCAGGCGTCGTTTCAAGCTGCTTTAGAATGTCTCTGGCATAGAGCTGTAGTGTTCGGCCTTCTTTGCGCGTTGGCATACGGACTGTGGGCGCCTTTGCCCCGGTGATTATACGGTCCAGACCATGCCCCAACTCCCCGTTGCCAAGGATGTTGGCGTGAACGGCCCAGACAGCGTTTCGCGTGTTTCTTACGGCTTCGGCAAAGATGCGTTGTCGCATAGTTTCTAAATGGTCCAGTGGGTAACCGGTTGCTGCTGTTGATGCGTCGAAGAAAGGTACGATCAGGTGTGCACGATCAAATGTTGCGTTTGCTCTCTGGGCAAAGCCTTCATGCAGCATGTTATCAATGGTAATTGCGCAAGCTGAGGACTGCGCGACCAGAAACGTCGGCAAACGATCTGTGTCATAAAGTTCATGAAGTGGAGATGTGCTTGAAACATTGGTCCATGAATTTGATGCAATACTTGAGCGGAGCTGTTCACGGGTATCGCCGCCTGCTGCGTCTCTGGTAACAAGACTGAAGGCTAAAAATGCAATGCCCTTTTGGCGTGCCGCGTTGATTGCAGTGGCGGCGGTGAGTGCAGAGCCTTCGCAGCCAAGGTTGAGGGAGACGACGGCCTTTGTTTCGCCAATTGCGGGCATGTGATACGTGGAGACGCGTTCATCGAACTTGAGTTTGAGAGGAACCCATCCTGCTTCAGCTGTGTGCTGAATGTGCCTGTCGATTAATCGGTCCTTGTTAGGGTTTCTGCCGAAGGTGCGTTCTAAATCGCTTCTGATTTTAGATGCGGCGTCCGAAATTTCGGAAAACTGTGGACCTGATGTGGTACTCATAGGCGCAGCCCTGTGCTGTTTCTTATTGTTCTTGCTGGCATATTAGCGATCGAGCATAAAATATGCCCGAAAATTTTATGCTGCACCGCCGAGGTGGGCGTGGACAATTATCGTTGCTGAGCGCGCTTTTTAGGAGGAGAAAAGCTGTTTGACCTTGGAAATAAAGGGGTTTTGGCCGCTGTGTTTATTGTGGTGGTTTCTTTCAAGAAAACGACATAAAGCATCAAATTGTGCTTGGTTTTCGTCAATAATCTTATCCGCAAACAGATGCATGCGCTCCAGATTCTCTGGCCGCGCGTCATCAATGGCTTTGTTTGGCGTATAGAGCTTTGCGTCCGGATCGCTGCTTGAAAACATTGATTTGTTAAAGATAAACAGATTGTCGCCCATCTCTTCCCGAAAGCTGCCCGCTAAGGCGGACTCTGAGGCGTGGAACAATATCGTAATTAATGGGAGGTCATTAACGGGGTCAACGACACCGAGCCCACCATAGCTATTCCACTCGTCCTTATGGATCGATTGGTGCGTGTAACCTGTACCTAAAATAATCATGACGATGTTTGTGTCATCGCCATAATGTTGGCGTATAGCGCCGTGGTAGCTAATGCATGGATTGTCAAAAATACTGCCGTCGATTCCGGAGATATGTTTGGGTTTACCTGTCTGCTGGCAGACGGTCTCAAAGTGCTGGCACGGGAAGTAGGTTGGTGCAGCACAGCTCGCCAGAACAGCATCGTGAAGCCGTACTTCATGGGAGTGAACTTTGCGACGTCCTTGCGGTATATTCTTGAACCATACGGCATGTCCGCCACCGGCGATGAAATTACTGCTCGAATGGACTGGGGTCTCGGGCGTGTCGCCGTATTCTTCGTGTGGCTGCAATTGCTGCCCGTCAATATTGTAAACCGGAACAACCAAGCCGCTAAGTGTTTCGTCAATCGTGTGATCGCCATATAAATCGAATAGGCATTTTGATAAATGCGCGGGATCGTAATGTCCGTGGCGAAAGAGGGATTTCAACTGTCCCAGTTTCATTGTGCGGTTGTTGAAGTCGTGGACGAAGCCGCGAAAATCTCTAAAACGGTCAGCGGGGAAAATCTTGATTCCCTCACGCTCGTAAAACCTGACCAGATGCGCGGCCTTAAATCTCGGCTTCATCGGGTCACGTTTATCAGGAACATTCAGCGCAGCATTTAAAATCGCACCAGTCGATGGGCCGGTGAAAATATCAACCATCTCCGCCATCCGCATACCGGTCTTTTCCTCAATGTGCGACATGATACGCGCAGGGATAATGCCGCGCATGCCTCCGCCATAGGTAAAGAGAACGACAACTGTTTTGTTTTTTTGCACGCGTTGAACCTTAGTGAAAGTGATTGCCGAAAGGCAAAAGAGTATCAATGACTTCTAATATTATAGCACAAAAAAAACCGGGCCAAATGCTACAAATGTAACGTGGGCCCGGCGAGTTGAACAGGGAGGTTTCACGTCTGGGAGACGTAGGATCCAAGAGGACCCTTAACGGCAAGAAGCCGTTAGCAGAAAGGTATAACGGCACTAAAAAATAAAGAAAAGGGGTTATTTTAAGTATCAGCTATGCGTTTTTTGCATAGCTAGTGAGGGGGAAAACAAACTCCTGCATAAGAGCTTAAAAAAGCTACTATATTAGAATAGGCTTTTAGAAAGGGGTGGTGTCTACGCTCTTCATTAAAAAGTCGCGGAAAGTTTCAATTCTCTTGGAATCCCGCCGTTCTTGGGCATAAACAAAGAACATATCCACCGGCGGCCTCTGATAGTCAGGCAGGATAATCTCAATATTATCGCGCAAATTGATCATGTAGTTCGGCAAGACGGCAATACCGACATTACGCTGTACCGCCTTGTGGATGGCATACATCGAGTTCATCAAAAGAACGTTATTCCCGAGTTGATCATCTTTTAAATTTGCAAAATCAAGCAGCCAGTCAGGTTGGTGAATCGGTGATTGTGCGTTACGTGGGTATGAAATGATGCAATGCTCTAACAGGTCTTCGGGCTTTTTCGGGCGTCCGTATTTGTTCAGATACTGCTTCGATGCGCAAATGTGAAAGTGAATAGTGGTCAGCTTTCGGCTAACAACATCGCCTTGCTTGGTTTCTTTTAAACGAATGGCGGCATCCGCTTCGCGCATACCGATATTCAATAAACGTTCGTCAAAGAGCAGGGTGAGCTGAATTTCCGGATAAAGGTCGCGAAAGTCGGCAAGGCGGGGCGCAAGCCATGTTGTTCCGACAAAGTCAGAAACTGTAACGACCAAGGGACCTTCTGATGATTCTCGTGTATCCGCGAGTTGGCCTTCAATCGTCTGCAATTTATTGGCAATTTCATTGGTCGCTTTTTTGAGAATCTCGCCCTGTTCAGTCAGAATCAGACCGCGGGCATGGCGATGGAAAAGCACCATACCCATGCTTTCTTCCAAAGTGCTAATCTGTCGGGATACCGCGGATTGGCTAAGGTTGAGCATCTCCCCGGCTTCGGTGAAGCTTTGTGCCTGTGCTACAGTATGAAAGACTCTGAGCTTATCCCAATCCATAATCACTCATTCTCGCATTCATCCGAGTAAATGCCTATGCATTTTAATTCATGATCAGAAATGGCCTCACGGACTTTCGATGATTTTGGAAATCTGATGTTGTTTAAATGACCCCGCATGCCGCAATAGTAAGTTCTGCACTCATTGCCACCGTTCAGAACGATCATTTCATCTTGAACTGAGATGTTAAACATACATTCAATGTCTTCACCATTCTCTCCCGAGGGTAGGTTTTCTGTGAATAACCAGCCGCTGCTATTTTGTTTGGCGATGCCTCTAATAGCGCAGCTGTGTCCGTTGAAAAACGATAAATGTGATGAAAACTGTAAGGAGCCATCCTCAAGTTCTTTTAAACCCAAAACATCCTTTGTTTCGATGCTTTGAACGCAGGTTCGCTCCATCGATAATTCTGTGTCGCAAATTTCGCCTTCCCCATCGGGGACGACGACTCCGTTCGGTTTTGTGATTTCGTAATAGCCTGTAAGGCCTTCAGCATGAACCGTTATTGGAAAAAGAAGAATCGCAAGCGCCGCAAGAACGCGCATTACTCAGCGGCCTGCGCGGTTGCATCTTCCTCCGCCCCGTTCGCGGCGAGGAAACGGTCTGCCTCTAACGCGGCCATACACCCCATACCCGCGGCGGTAACCGCTTGGCGGTATACATGGTCGGCAACATCGCCCGCGCCATAAACACCGGGAACAGACGTGGCGGTGGAATCAGATGCGGTAACCAAGTACCCTTCGTCATCCATGTCCAACTTGCCCTTAAACAATTCGGTCGCCGGGTCATGACCGATTGCGACGAACATGCCGTGCGCATCAATTGTTTTTTCTTCGCCTGTCTTGACGTTCTTCACGCGCACGCCTGTCATGCCTGAGTCGTCGCCGACGACTTCTTTGACAACTGTGTCCCAAACCATCTCGACCTTTTCATTCTCGAACAAACGGTCTTGCATGATCTTCTCCGCACGCAATTCATCGCGGCGGTGAATGACGGTGACTTTTGAACAGAAGTTCGTCAGGAAAATCGCCTCCTCAACAGCGGAGTTACCGCCGCCAACGACAACCACATCTTTGCCGCGGAAGAAGAATCCATCACATGTAGCGCAAGCAGACACGCCTTTACCCTGAAATGCTTTTTCACTGTCCAGACCAAGCCAACGGGCTTTCGCGCCTGTGGCAATAATCATGGTGTCGCCGGTGTAAACCTGACCCTGATCACCGATCGCTTTAAACGGGCGCTGGGACAGGTCGACCTCTTTGATGTAATCACCAATGATTTCAGTCCCGACATTCTCTGCCTGGCCTTTCATCTGCTCCATCAACCATGGTCCTTCAATCTGTTCCGCAAAGCCGGGGTAGTTTTCAACTTCAGTTGTAATCATCAACTGACCGCCGGGTTCAAAACCGGAAACCAGAACGGGTTTAAGATTGGCACGCGCAGCATAAATCGCAGCTGTATATCCGGCAGGACCGGAACCGATGATTAAAACTTTACTGTGCTTTGTTTCTGTACTCATAACGCCATACGCTTTCTAATTTCATGTGCAACCAACTCGGAATCGTTCAACCGATCATAATCCCAAGTTTCCAACTCTCCGTTAAAATCTTTTAGACACCCTGATTCTTTAAGGGTTTGATGCAGCTTGTCAATACGACCAAGCTTTTCTGGACGGATTTTGTCCATACCAATCATATAGACCGGCTTTCCGGTCGTACAAGCCTCGGATAACATTGACGCGCTATCCGCCGTGACCATGATCGTATCCGCCCATGCCAACAGGCCGAAATAAGGGTTATCCGACACGCCATCCCAAATGTAATGATCGGTATCTTGAAACGCGGCTTTGAGCATTTCATCATTCTCGACGCCTGTGCGCCGTGACGTTGTAATCATTAATCCCGCATCCAGTTTTTGCAGCCTGAGGATCAGCTTTTTTGTGATGTTGGATGTAAGGGCGTAATCCTTACTGTTCCCGCCGATCAAAACGGCAACGCGTGGTTTCTTGATTGACTGCAGGGTGGCAAATTCTTGTTTGGCGTCATCCAGTTTTTGCTGCGTAATTCTGTTCGGCGCGGCCTTGGTGACGATCACGTTTTCGCCGCGTGTCGGGTCGTGGTTCGGTACGGCGACCAGATCAAAGTTTTTAGGGGATACACGCGGGTCTTGGATTTGAACGGTGAATGTCTTTCCGCCGCTTTGCTTTTTTATGTATCTCGCGGCCGCAATGCTTTTGCGCCCAGAAGCAATGAGCAAGTCCGGCCACGGCCCCTCTAATGCAGGGGTGAAACTGTTATGGCTTTCAAAGCCGAGATAGGGCGAGAGTGCCAACCATGGCTGACGGAGAGATATGCGCTTTACTTCGGCGTCAATACCAAGCGCTTCGGCGACGCCAAGGCACTGATTTTCTGTGCCTGCGATACCCTCTGTGACAATCCAGCAATTTATTTTTTTCGACATATTTTATGAAAGTGCTTGCATATGGTGTTGCGCAACTTTATATCAAGCGCAGAACATTTTGTGAAACTTTTTAATGAGAGAAATCTAATCTTATGCGCGGCACCAAGCTCGATAAAATTGACAAAAAAATCCTGCAAAACTTGCAGCAGGACGGTCGAATGACGAATGTTGAATTGGCCAAAGTTGTCGGGATTTCTGCTCCTCCTTGCCTTCGCCGTGTAAGAGCGTTGGAAGAGGCAGGTTTCATCAAAAGTTATCACGCGCAAATCGATTCTTCTATTCTCGGATACAGTGTCACTGTTTTTGCAATGGTCCGTCTTGAATCGCAAGCAGAAAAAGACCTCGAGGTTTTTGAAAAGCACATGGCGGAACTGCCTATGGTCCGTGAATGCCACATGTTGGCCGGTGAAGTTGATTTCATCCTCAAAATTGTTGCAAAGGACTGGGACAGCTATCAGGAGTTTTTGAGAGAAGAACTGACATCGGCACCGAATGTCGTGTCTGTTAAATCTTCATTGGGCATTCGTAGTGCAAAAGACGAGCCCGGCGTGCCGATCGATCAATAAGCACAAAAAACGGGCCTATGATTTCATGGCCCGCTTTACTTCTGATTATTTGAATTTTACATCCAGAATTTCGTAATCACCCGCACCTTTGGGTGTTTTAATGACGACTGAATCGCCTTCCGATTTTCCGATCAAGCCACGCGCGATTGGCGAACTGATTGAGATCTTTCCGTTTTCAAGATCGGCTTCGTAGTCACCGACAATCTGATAGGTAGACTCTTCGTCGGTCTCTTCATCAACAATTGTGACAGTCGCGCCGAATTTAACCGTATTACCGGACAGCGTCGCTGGGTCAATAACCTGCGCGCGCCCAATAACGGCCTCAAGTTCTTGAATACGGCCTTCGATAAAGCTCTGTTGCTCGCGTGCGGCGTGATATTCGGCATTTTCGGACAAGTCGCCATGTTCGCGCGCTGTGGCAATTGCCTCGATCACATTCGGGCGTTGCACGGTTTTCAAATCTTTTAATTCAGCCTCAAGGCCATCAAAGCCTTGTTTTGTAACAGGTATCTGTTCCATTGCGTATTCTCTAATTCTGATGTTGATCAAAAATAAACCCGCCGTTCAGGCGGGAATTCCTATGAATCTAGGCTTTAAACAGCAAAAGGTCAAGTTGCGTCATAAAGCCGAACGGGAAGCCCGGTAATTGGACTTCCCGTGTATAGCGTAAGACTATTCTGCAGAGATGCTTGTATCAGCGGAGGCTTTTACGCCCGCTTTGGCATCTGGAATAGCTTTTTTCATCGTTTCAACAGTTTCGCCTGCTGAAGTTTCGATTTTAGCTTTTGCTTCGGCATCGGCTTCGTTTTCAGCTTTCTCGCCTGATTCCGTCTCGGCACCTGCTGCGACGTCAGCATCAGTAGTAACATCTGATGTGACTTTGTCTGTTGTTGTGCCGATATTGGTTTCAGCGGAAGTATCTGCACCAACGCTCAAGCCAACTTGTGCCTGCGCTCCATGAATACCAAGACCTAGAATGGCTACAGTGCTCATAAGTGCAATATTCTTAATAGTTTTCATCGTTACATCCTTTCAATTTTAGATACGATTGTCCTGCTAACGGAACAACCCGCGGGTCGTTCCGTTTTTTTTAGTTTTTTTTGAAAAAAGATTAAGCGGCGTCTTTTGCCCGACTGGCCTCGGGGAAGTAAGCTTGTAGAGCCTCGACTTCGATGTCCTTCGCTTTGATCGCACGGATCGCCTGAATGGCGGCTCCGGCGGCGGTAAGCAGCGTGTAGTAAGGAATCTTGTTCATCAGCGCCATACGGCGGATATTACCGCCATCTGCCACGGCCTGTGAGCTTTTATTCGTGGTGTTGATCATCAGGGCAATCTCGCCGTTGATAATCGCATCCAGAACATGCGGCTGTCCTTCCAGAACTTTATTGATGCGTGTGGCTTCAACACCGTTTTCGTTCAGGTAACGACATGTTCCGCCGGTAGCAATCAACTCAAAGCCCAGATCTTGCAAGTCTTTGGCAAGTGGGAGCAGGTCTTCTTTGTCGTTATCCTTAACAGACAGGAAGACTTTCCCTTCTTTCGGCAGCAAGGTACCTGCGGCAAGCTGTGACTTTGCAATCGCATGCGCCAATTCAGTATCAATGCCCATCACTTCGCCCGTGGATTTCATCTCAGGACCGAGTAAGGGCTCGACACCAGGGAAACGGTTGAACGGGAAGACTGGTGCTTTAACGGCGCTGTGGCTTGGTGACATACCGACAAGCTGATCCTTAAAGGCGGAAAGTTTTTCACCCGCCATGATGCGCGCCGCAATCTTGGCAACGGGCACGCCTGTCGCCTTGGCAACGAACGGCACAGTTCGTGATGCACGCGGGTTGACCTCGATGATATAAATATCCATCTCTCCGCTTTCATCGTTCTTACGGGTTGCGAACTGAACATTCATCAAGCCTTTAACATTCAAAGCTTTCGCTAACTGGATTGTTTGTTTCTCAAGTTCGCGCACGGTTTTATAAGGCAGAGAGTGCGGAGGAAGAACGCATGCACTGTCGCCGGAGTGAATACCGGCTTCTTCGATATGTTCCATGATACCGGACACATAGACGTCCTTACCGTCACATAGCGCATCAACATCAAGTTCGATCGCACTTTTCAGGTAACGGTCGAGCAGGACAGGCGCATCACCGGATACTTTAACCGCAACATTGATGTAACGCTTAAGCTCGTCCATTGAATGAACGATCTGCATACCCTGACCACCCAGAACATAAGACGGGCGCACGACAAGCGGGAAACCGATTTTCTCGGCTTCTTCAAATGCTTCTTCGGCGGATGATGCCAATGCATTCGGCGGTTGCTTCAGCTTTAGTTTCTTCAACAGCTTCTGGAAACGCTCGCGGTCTTCGGCCAGATCGATCGCATCCGGGTCAGTACCCAGAATAGGAATGCCCGCACTTTGCAGGGCGTCGGCGAGTTTTAGAGGCGTTTGACCGCCAAGCTGTACGATAACGCCTTTGACTTTACCTTCGGCGTTCTCAGCGTGGATCAATTCGACAACATCTTCTTCCGTTAATGGCTCGAAGTACAGACGGTCGGAGGTGTCATAGTCGGTCGAAACCGTTTCAGGGTTACAGTTCACCATGATGGTCTCGTAACCCGCGTCACGCAGCGCATACGCGGCATGAACACAGCAATAATCAAATTCGATACCTTGGCCAATTCTGTTCGGACCCCCGCCCAGAATAATGACCTTTTCTTTATCGCAAGGATCAATCTCGCTTTCGGCGGAATACAAACCATTCCCTTCGTAACAACCGTACATATAAGGCGTATCGGAAGAAATTTCCGCGGCGCAAGTATCCACGCGTTTGTATACGGGGCGAACATTATGGGCGTGACGGGCTTTACGGACTTCCGCTTCGGATACACCGCGAAGTTCGGCCAATTGAGCGTCGGAGAAGCCGAGTTTTTTGATTTTAACCCAACCCTCAGGCGAGTTAGGTAAACCGTTTTCGACGATACCCGCTTCGGCTTGAACGATGTTTTCTATCCGCTCAAGGAACCACATATCAACTTTACACATGCGGTAAATTTTATCTTTCGGGATACCATGACGCAACGCATCGGCAATGTGCAAGATACGTTGTGGGGTCGGTTTACCGACATTGGCCAGAATTTTATCGCGTACAGATTCTTCGTCATCTGCTTCCGTTTCGGACGGCAGAGCGGCAAGCGCGGTCAAACCGTTGAGACCTTTTTCCAGAGAGCGCATGGATTTTTGTAGCGATTCTTCAAAGCTGCGGCCGATTGACATGGCTTCACCGACAGACTTCATCGCTGTCGTAAGGTTCGGCTCGGCACCGTGGAATTTTTCAAACGCAAAACGAGGGACTTTGGTGACAACGTAATCGATCGTCGGTTCGAATGATGCCGGGATTTTGCCGCCTGTAATGTCGTTGTCCAATTCATCGAGCGTGTAACCAACAGCAAGCTTTGCCGCCACTTTTGCGATCGGGAAGCCTGTCGCTTTGGATGCAAGCGCGGATGATCTTGATACACGCGGGTTCATTTCAATCACAACCATACGGCCGGTTTCCGGATTCAATCCGAACTGTACGTTCGATCCGCCTGTCTCCACACCGATTGCGCGCAAAACATCCAGAGACGCCGTTCGCATGATCTGGAATTCTTTATCCGTCAGCGTCAGAGCAGGGGCTACCGTAATGGAATCGCCGGTATGTACACCCATTGGGTCGATATTTTCGATGGAACAAATGATGATGCAGTTGTCGTTTTTATCACGCACGACTTCCATCTCGTATTCTTTCCAACCAAGCAGAGATTCATCAATCAGCACTTCGTTGGTCGGGGAGGCCTCTAGGCCGTCTAGCACGATTTCTTCGAACTCGTCTTTGTTGTAGGCAACACCGCCGCCGGTTCCACCCATGGTGAATGATGGGCGGATAATCGCCGGCAGACCGATCTCCTGCAGATATTCACGTGCCGCTTCCAATGTATGCACGACTTTGGAACGCGGGTTTTCCAGGCCAATCGACTCCATGCATTCTTTAAAGCGCTCGCGGTTTTCGGCTTTATCAATTACATCGGCTTTTGCACCGATAAGCTCGATCCCGAGCTTTTCAAGAACGCCCATCTCTTCCAGAGCAAGCGCCGTATTCAAAGCAGTCTGTCCACCCATGGTCGGTAACAACGCATCGGGTTTTTCTTTCTCCAGAATTTTCGCAACAACCTTTGGTGTAATCGGCTCAATATATGTTGCATCCGCCATTTCCGGGTCGGTCATAATCGTCGCAGGGTTCGAGTTGATCAGAACAATGCGGTAACCTTCTTCCTTAAGGGCCTTACAAGCCTGCGCACCGGAATAGTCAAACTCGCAGGCCTGTCCGATAATGATAGGTCCGGCACCGATGATGGCGATTGATTTTATATCCGTTCTTTTAGGCACAGCATTTTCCTTGATGTTTGTGGTCCAGGTTTGTGATTGCTTCGAATGTTTGTGTTTCTTCCGCGTATTCCAAAATAGCCCCTTCGGACATGTCGAAAACCCATCCGCGAATTTCCAATCTGTCTTCTGCTAAAGCATTTGCAACCGGCGGATAGGTCTTCAGGTTTTCCATGCTTTGAAGAACAATTTGCTTTTCCGCCTCGCGCAGCAGGGCCTCGCTTGTTTCTTCCCCAAGCTTGGACTTGGCTTTTTCAAGGCCGTCCTTGGCCATGTTGAGGAAGCTGGCTATCTCCGGGTCGTCAATATCTTCCGCCATAGCTTTGATCGCGCCGCATTGCGTGTGACCGAGGAGGATAAGTTTCGGCACTTTCATATGCTCAAGCGCGAACTGAAGGCTGGCGGCTAGGGCTGTGCCCTGTTTATAGGGGCGAACAATCGCGCCCATCGCTTTGAAGGCAAAAAACGTTCCTGGCTCGGATTGAAAAATCGTCCCGGGATTAGCACGGGAATCGATACAGGAAATTATGAAATACTCAGGCTGCTGACCGTCTTCGACCAGCTTATGCATGATAGAATCATGACTTTCATATTGTTCGGAATGGAATCTCTCAAAGCCTTCTAGCAATTTATTACTCATATCTAAGCCGCCTTCTTGGTCTCCCGTATTAAGTCTCTAAATCTCTCGAACAAATAATAGCTGTCTTTCGGTCCGGGTGAAGCTTCCGGGTGATATTGCACCGAAAACACAGGTTTATCTTTTGCTCTTAAACCTTCGTTTGAACCGTCAAACAAGCTGACATGCGTCTGTTCAACGTTGTCTGGGAAAGATTCGGCGATCACAGCAAAGCCATGATTCTGACTTGTAATCTCGACCTTGCCCGTCTGCAGATCTTTAACAGGTTGGTTTGCCCCACGATGACCCAGATGCATTTTCTCCGTCTTCGCACCCAATGCCAAGCCGACAAGCTGATGCCCCAGACAAATGCCGAAGATCGGCACATTCGCGTCCATTAGGGTTTTGATCATAGGAGCGGCATACTCAGCTGTTGCGGCGGGGTCGCCCGGTCCGTTCGATAAAAACACACCGTCAGGCTTGTGGTTGAGAATGTCTTCCGCAGTACTTTCCGCAGGAACGACAGTTACATCAAAGCCCGCATTAGCGAGGCAGCGCAGG
Source organism: uncultured Micavibrio sp. (assembly GCA_964562515.1). Lineage (GTDB taxonomy): Bacteria > Pseudomonadota > Alphaproteobacteria > Micavibrionales > Micavibrionaceae > TMED27. The sequence continues at coordinate 5,120 of CAZLTT010000025.1, read as the reverse complement.
ATATTTCGTTTTGCGCCATAATCGACAGCAACGACTTTGAATTCAGGATTTTCCTGTTCGGTATAACCGTCCTCAATCGTCCAGCACTTTTCTTTCCAGTGATATGTCTGCGTTGTCGAGACTTCTTTCGCCAGATCCATGCCTTCTAGTCCGGGCCATGCCTGCGCCTCTTTATGGAGCGCTTCCAGATCGAATTGTCCGTTCTCGTCATGAACCAGTACGCCGTTCGGAGCGCCTTTATCACGGATGTAACGGGTGAGGGCGCGTGTGTCGATGCCGCTGATCCCCGGCAGGTTGTAGCTCTCCAACCATTCATGCAAGTGACGCGTCGCACGCCAGTTGGATGGCTCGGTCACGTCTTCGCGAACAATCAGTCCTCGAGCTGCCGGATTTGTTGTTTCCAGATCTTCTTCGTTGGTGCCGACATTACCGATATGGGGAAAGGTAAAGGTAATGATCTGTCCTGCGAAGGAGGGGTCGGTCAAAGTTTCTTGATATCCGGTCATACCGGTATGGAAGCAAATCTCGCCGACAGACTTGGTTTGCGCACCAAATCCTCTTCCATAAAAAACAGTTCCGTCGGCAAAAACAATTACAGCCGTTGCATCCGAGGGCTGTTTTGCATTAGTAATGTCGAACATAAATGAATAACTCTCTAGCAAGGGGTTGCTAGAAACGATGTTAATAACCACTTTGCTTAGAAAAATAAAGAGAAAAAAGGACAATTTCCGTGAATAAACGTGAAGAATTTAATGCGGCGCTTAAAAACGCGCTGAAAAACAAAGATCAAACCGCTATGGCGACGATCCGTCTGATGCTTGCGGCGCTTAAAGATCGTGACATCGCGGCGCGTTCTCAAGGCAAGGCCGACGGCATAGATGAAAGTGAAATTCTGTCCATGCTGCAATCAATGATTAAACAGCGTCAGGAGTCGGCCAAGACATATTGTGATGCCGGACGTGAAGAGTTGGCCGAACGTGAAGAAGCTGAAATCGAAGTGATTCAGGCGTTCTTGCCAAAACAAATGAGTGAAGATGAAGTTGAAAGCGCGATTTCCCAAATCGTTGAAGAAACAGGTGCATCCGATATTAAAGATATGGGGAAGGTCATGGGCGTATTGAAAACAAAATACGCAGGGCAGATCGATATGGGTAAAGCCAGCGGGATGGTAAAAGCCAAGCTTGGCTAAAAATTACATACACATTTAAAGCATTAAAAAAGGCCGCTAAATTCTGCGGCCTTATTTTATTTAACGATGTTACTCAGAAAGCTGACTATTTTCTCTTTGATTTCAGCAACGTCTTCTAGCCCGTTTTGCTGAGAACCGTATTCGATCAATTTCAACTTCTCGTTCGAAAATATCTCCGGCATTTAATGTCCCCTGTTGAACAATATATTATTAATTTAAAATATACAGGATTTCACCGGTACATTACAAACTTAATGCGTAAATTTATGATTTATTTGTTAAATTTTAGTTAAAGTGTTGTGCGAAGCCGCAAAAAAAGGGCTTATTTGGAGAAGATTCTGGCGACAAGAGAGCTGCTTGAGGAGACAAGATCCTTCAGCGTGAGGCACGAAGAGCCCTCTCCATACTGAATGATGTTGATTTCACAGCCTTTTTCGAAAACTTCTGGCATTAACTCGCTACCGCTATTTGTCCGTTCAAACCGTTAAAGTACTAAACTTATATCCTTATATGTACATATTCTGTATTAGCAGTGCAAGAGGGTTTGACAAAAAAAGCGTATTAAAAGCATTTTTTTGTGTATTTCTTGGCTAGGTAACGGTTTTTATGGCATCGCAATATTAGCAAAACCTATGTTTTGTAAGAATCTGCGAAATAGTTTAGAGATTAATTATGTCGATTCCCCCGCGTTTTCTTGACGAGATTCGCAACCGCCTCACGTTGTCCGAAATTATCGGACGGCGCGTTACCGTGCAACGTGCGGGCAGGGAGTTTAAAGCGTGTTGTCCGTTCCATAAGGAAAAGACGCCATCCTTCACCATTAATGATGACAAACAGTTTTATCACTGCTTCGGATGCGGCGCGCATGGTGATGTCGTCGGTTTTGTTATGCAGCATGACAACCTGTCTTTTATAGATGCTGTTGAAATGCTCTCGGCCGAGGCGGGTTTGGATATGCCAAAACCTGATCCGGAGGCGATTAAGAAAGCCGAACGTGCGAAGGGCCTGCACGAGTTAATGGATGAGGCAACCGCCTGGATGCAGGCGCAAATAGAAGAAGCGCCCAATAAAGATGTTCTGGATTACGTGAATGATCGTGGCCTGAATGCAGAGATTAGAGCGCAGTTCCGTCTGGGGTACGCTCCCGCAGACGGGCAGGCGATGCGTAAAGCGCTTAAAGACCGCGGGTTCACTGATGCTCAAATGCTTGAGGCTGGTGTCCTCAAAAAATCGTCGAGAGGCGGAGAGCCTTACATCTTTTTCCGTGATCGTGTGATGTTTCCTGTGGCCGACCGTCGAGGGCGCGTTGTTGCGTTCGGTGGCCGGATATTGCCGGAGCATATAAGGCCGCAAACCGACCCGAACTTTAAACCGCCCAAATACATAAACTCATCAGACACGCCTTTGTTTGATAAGGGCCGCATGCTGTACGGCGAATCTATGGCGCGACAAGCGGCCCGCGAAGGGCACACCTTGCTCGTTACCGAAGGGTACATGGACGTAATTGCATGCCACAAGGCAGGGTTTAAAGGCGCGGTCGCGCCGATGGGTACGGCCTTAACCGAACAACAGATCCTTAACCTCTGGTCGATGATGGTTGATGAAACCAAGCAACCCGTACTGTGTTTTGATGGTGATAATGCAGGACGCTCCGCGGCTTCACGGGCGTGCGAGCGCATCATGCCTCTTTTGCAGCCAAACAAAAGTGTACGTTTTGCATTTTTGCCGGATGGCGAAGATCCGGACAGCATTCTGCGCTCCGCAGGTACGGCCGGCTTTAGAAAGGTGCTCGAAGGTTCTCTGTCGATGTTCGACTTTTTGTGGGCAACCCACACAGCAGGGCGAAGCTTTGAAACGCCCGAAGCGCGTGCAGGTCTGTCAAAAACATTGCAGCAGATAGTTTCTAACATTGCCGATGCGGATATCCAGAAACATTACCGTGAGCTGATTCGGTCCAAAATCTCTGACAGCTTCTTTAAGCCTTATAAGGCGCAAGGTAAGCAAAACTCAGCAGGACAGCGCCGTAAGCCTCCCGCGATCAGGGTAAAGCCGGTGGCAAGTCATAAGGATGTAATCGCTCAAAAGATATTGCTGGCTGCGGTTTTGAATAACCCATCCTTGTTTTTGGATGTAGAAGAAGAGTTTGGCTCGTTCGATATTACACAGCCGAATTTGGACAGTTTACGTCACAAGCTCATCGAAATTATGCACGAGAGTGAAGATGTTGACTTTGAAACATTGCGTACCAAATTGAAATCATACGGATTTTCTCAAGAAATGGATGACATTTTAAACGAATCTGTATATGTTCACGCTGCATTTTCGCGTCAGGCGTCTGAAGATGAAAGCGAAAGCCTTAACAGGCGCGGTCATTGGATGTCTGTTTACGAGAGTTTGAGAGGTCACGGTGAGCATGAAGAGGTCTTGAGCGGATGGAAATCTGCCTTGGAGCAATCAAATGAAGCTCAGGAGGCCCGCTTAAGGGATTTGGTAAAAATCAAAAGCTCAGAATGAAAGAGACGAGCATAACTTGGTAAACAATTCACCCAAAACCTTTAAATAGTAGTATTTTTACGATTTAATCGGAGAATCGTTTTATAACCATGTCTGGAAGAGGACTTGTACAGTTGGCTGTAAATAAAAAACAAGACGAAGACACATCATCAGGATCAGGCAAAGGCTCACTGGAAGCTATTGTCAAAAAACTGGTGAAAACGGGTAAAGAGAAGGGCTTTCTGACATACGATCAGATTAACAAAGCTATTCCTGCGGGCGATTTTTCGTCTGAACAAATTGATGAGGCTATGGCCACATTCAATGATATCGGCCTGCAATTGGTCGAAAACGAGGATGACGTCAACGAAGACGATTCCGACGACAAGGAAGATTACAAATCCGGCGGTAACATCGCTGATGATGATACCGGTCGTACCGATGACCCTGTACGCATGTACTTGCGTGAAATGGGCGCAGTTGAGTTGCTGTCACGCGAGGGCGAGATCGCTATCGCTAAACGTATCGAGGCTGGACGTGAGCTAATGATTGGCGGGATTTGTGAATCTCCGCTGGCAATCGAATCCATTATTGCGTGGTACAAGGCTTTACAGGATGGCGACATCTTATTGCGTGAAGTGATCGACCTTGATGCCACTTATAACGATGATCCCGAAGATGCTACCGCCGAGAGCGATGACGACGAGGATGAGGCCGAAGAGGGCTCTGATGATGATAACAACGAAGACGGCAACGGCGATGACGGTGAAGACGAGGTAAACCTGTCTCTTGCCGCGATGGAAGAAGAGCTTCTGCCGCAGGTTTTCGAGAAATTCGGCAATATTCAAAAAACCTACAAAAAGATGCAAAAAGTTCAGCAAGAACGTCTGGACTCATTGCAAAGCGGTAAAGAGCCGCCTGAAGCCACGAACAAGAAATACACCAAGCTAAAAGAAGACATGGTTGAGCATATGAATGAAATTCAGCTCAACAATGCCCGTATCGAGCAGCTGCTTGACCGTCTTTATGGCATGAATCGCGAGTTGGTTAGCATCGAAGGTAAGATGATGCGTATGGCGGTTGATTCTAAGGTCAAGCGCGAAGACTTTCTCGAAAACTACTATGGCTCTGAACTTGACCCGAAGTGGTTGACGAAGGCCAAGAAGTTCAAAGGTAAAGGATGGGACAAGTTCCTCGACAAGCACACAGATCAGGTTAAGAAAATGCGTGAGCAAGTCGCCTTGATCTCCGAAGAAGCAATGCTTCCGATCTCCGAATGGCGCCGCATCATCGGTACTGTCCAAAAAGGTGAACGTGAAGCCGCCCGTGCCAAGAAGGAAATGGTCGAAGCGAACCTGCGTCTCGTGATTTCCATCGCCAAAAAATACACCAACCGTGGCCTGCAGTTCCTTGATCTTATTCAGGAAGGGAATATCGG
>CAZLTT010000024.1:0-22282 GCA_964562515.1 uncultured Micavibrio sp. | reverse complement strand
GGGTCTGCTTTGGCAGCGGTTGAAGGCCGTGATGATGAGATCGGTAAGAACGCGATTGCTGAATTGATGAAGGCTGTTGATGAGTATATTCCGACACCGGATCGTCCAAAGGACAGACCATTCTTGATGCCGATTGAAGATGTGTTCTCAATTTCCGGTCGTGGAACAGTTGTGACAGGCCGTGTTGAGCAAGGTATCGTGAATGTTGGTGACGAGATTGAGATCGTTGGTTTGAAGGACACACAGGTCACAACATGTACAGGTGTTGAGATGTTCCGTAAGCTTTTGGATTCTGGTGAAGCTGGTGATAACGTTGGTGTTCTTCTTCGTGGTACGAAGCGTGAGGAAGTTGAGCGTGGTCAGGTTCTATGTAAGCCTGGTTCGATCACACCACACACAAAGTTCGTTGCTGAAGCTTACATCTTGTCTAAAGATGAAGGCGGCCGTCACACACCATTCTTCACAAACTACCGTCCACAGTTCTACTTCCGTACGACTGACGTGACTGGTGAAGTAACATTGCCGTCCGGTACAGAGATGGTTATGCCTGGTGACAACATCAACAACATGGAAGTGACATTGATCGCTCCGATCGCGATGAACGAAGGTCTTCGTTTTGCGATCCGCGAAGGTGGCCGTACAGTCGGCGCCGGTGTCGTCTCCAAAATTATCGAGTAATTGAAGAAAGCGAATAAGGATAAAAACAATGGACGCTCAAACGATACGAATTACGCTAAAAGCCTTCGATCACCGCATTCTGGATACAGCCAGTGCAGAGATCCTGAATACGGCCAAACGCACAGGTGCTTCAGTACGCGGCCCTGTACCGTTGCCAAACCGTATCAAGAAGTTTTCCGTTATTCGCTCTCCGCATGTGAACAAGAGCAGCCAAGAGCAGTTCGAAATGCGCACGCACAAGAGATTACTGGATGTTGTTGATCCTACACCACAGACAATTGACGCTTTGATGAAGCTTGACCTGCCTGCCGGTGTGGACGTTGAAATTAAAATTGGTCAGATGCAGGCCGCCTAATAATACGGTCTGTATATGAAACTTAAGTTGGTGATGAGCACCAACCTCTAAGGAAGGAAAAGAAAAATGAGTGTTGCAAGACAAAGAGTAGGATTGATCGCCCGTAAAGAAGGTATGACACGTATCTTCGATGAAGACGGTCGTCATGTACCTGTTACGGTTCTGAAGCTTGACGAATGCCAGGTTGTTGGTGTGCGCACAGACGATAAAGACGGCTATACAGCTGTTCAGCTCGGCGCAGGTAAAGCCAAAACTAAGCGCACAAGTAAAGCCCAGCGTGCGAACTTTGCGAAAGCAAAAGTCGAGCCTAAGAAAAAGGTTGTTGAATTCCGCGTTGCGAACGAAAACGTTCTCGAAGTTGGTGCTCAACTCGGCGTAAACCACTTTGTAGCCGGTCAATTTGTTGACGTTACGGCAACATCAAAGGGTAAAGGTTTTGCCGGTGCGATGAAGCGTCACAACTTTGGTGGTTTGCGTGCGTCTCACGGTGTTTCGATCTCTCACCGTTCACACGGTTCGACAGGTCAGTGTCAGGAGCCTGGTAAGGTTTTCAAAGGCAAGAAAATGGCAGGTCAAATGGGTAACGAGCGCGTAACAACGCAAAACCTGCAGATTGTTGCTGTTGATCTTGAAGACAACCTGATTTTGGTTAAGGGCGCTGTCCCGGGAGCACGTTCAGGTTGGGTTTTGATCAATGATGCAGTGAAAAAGCCGATGCACGAAGATGCGCCTTTGCCGGCGGGTCTGAAAGTCGATGAGAAAAAAATCGAAGAAGAGCAGGCAAAACTGGATGAAGCAGCAGCTGAAGCAGAAGCTCAGGCCGAAGCGGAAAGAAGAGCACAACAGGAAGAAGCTTTGAAAGCTGCGGAAGCAAAAGCTGAAGACAATGCTGAAGAGGCATCTGAAGAGAAGAAGGACGACTAATCATGAAGATGGCAGTCAAAACACTAGAAGGTAAGGCGTCGGGCGACATTACGCTTGATAAAGACATTTTCGGCGCAGAAGTCCGTCAGGACGTTCTACACCGTATGGTCAATTACCAGTTGGCAAAACGCCGCGGCGGAAACCACAAGGCGAAACAGCGCCATGAGATTTCCGGTACTGGTAAAAAGCCTTGGGCTCAAAAGGGTACTGGCCGTGCGCGTGCGGGTGACCTTAAGCGTAACATCGACCGCGGCGGTGCAACCGTTCATGGTCCTGTTGTTCGCTCCCATGCGACAGCGTTGCCAAAGAAAATTCGTCAGTTGGCTATGAAGTCTGCTCTGTCTGCGAAAGCGGCAGAAGGCAAGTTGATCATCCTTGATGATGCAAAAGCCAAAGACCACAAAACAAAGCCAATGGCTGCAGCGATGAAAAAGCTGGAACTTGATAATGCTTTGATCGTGGCCGGCACTGAAGTTGATGTAAACTTTGCCCGTGCAACGGCAAACTTACCGCGTATCGATGTCCTGCCGACAGCCGGTGCAAATGTCTATGACATCATGCGTCGCGATGTTCTGGTTCTGACAAAAGATGCTGTTAAAGACATCACAGAGAAGTTGAAAGGTTAACGTTCTCACAACTGCGAGAGCGATAGAAAAAGGAAAAGAGCAATGGCTAAAGCAAAAAAAGCAGAAGCAACAGAACGCGATTATAACGTCATCATTGCGCCGCATATCACGGAAAAAGCAACTCTGGGTTCAGAACATGGCCAGGTAACTTTCCGCGTAGCCAAGGATGCAAGCAAACCTGAGATCAAGCAAGCTGTTGAAGCTCTGTTCGATGTGAAGGTTAAAGCCGTGAACACAATGGTTCAAAAAGGCAAAACAAAGCGTTTTAAGGGTATTGTTGGTCGTCGCAGCGATTTCAAAAAAGCGATCGTGACTTTGGAAGAAGGCCAAACAATTGATACAGGAACTGGTGTCTAAGATTTAAAACCCAAAGGTTTAACTATGGCGGCTTCGCCGAGAATGAGCGAAAAGGAAGAAGAAAATGGCATTAAAGAAGTTTAACCCCACGTCCCCAGGTCAGCGCCAGTTGGTGCAGATTGACCGTAAGGACCTGTACAAAGGCAAGCCTGAGAAGACCTTGACTGAGGGTCTGACAAAAACAGGCGGTCGTAACAACCATGGTCGCATGACGGCGCGTCATATTGGTGGCGGTCACAAGCGTCGCTACCGTGTAATCGACTGGAAGCGCGATATCCGTGAACAAGAAGGTACAGTTTTGCGTCTGGAATATGACCCGAACCGTACAGCGTTTATTGCCTTGATCGAATACAAAGCCAAAGATGGTCAGAGCGAAAAGCGTTATATCATCGCACCACAGCGCCTGAATGTCGGTGACAAAATCATCGCCGGTGAAAAGGTTGACGTGAAGCCGGGTAACGCAATGCCTTTGAAGAACATGCCTGTCGGTACAATCATCCATAATGTGGAGATGAAGCCGGGTAAAGGCGCACAGATGATCCGTGCTGCCGGTACATTCGGACAGCTCGTTGGTCGTGACCAAGGTTACGCCCAGATCAAATTGACATCCGGTGAATTGCGCATCGTGCGCGGTGAATGCATCGCGACAGTTGGTGCGGTATCTAACCCGGATCACATGAATACGAACGACGGTAAAGCCGGTCGTAAACGTTGGAAAGGTAAACGTCCGCATGTTCGCGGTGTGGCGATGAACCCGGTCGATCACCCATTGGGTGGTGGTGAAGGTAAGTCTGCCGGTGGTCGTCACCCATGTACGCCATGGGGTAAGCCGACTATGGGCTACCGCACACGTAAGAATAAAGCGACTGATAAGTACATTATTAGAAGAAGGAAGAAATAATCATGGCCCGTAGTGTTTGGAAAGGTCCGTTTGTCGAGAGAAGCCTTCTCAAGAAGGTTGAGGAAGCCCGCAACATTGGCAAGAACACAGTGATCAAAACGTGGTCACGTCGTTCGACAATTTTGCCTAACTTTGTCGGTCTGACATTCGGTGTGCATAACGGTAAGAAATTTATTCCTGTGTTGGTGACAGACCAGATGATCGGTCACAAACTCGGTGAATTCGCTCCAACCCGTACATATCACGGGCATGGCGCAGATAAGAAAGCCAAGAAGGGCTAATTTTTTAGAAAGGGTAAAACCATGGGACAGGCTAAAAACGCAAGACGCGTAAAAGATAATGAAGCAATGGCTTACGGGAAGTATTTTCAGACTTCACCGCAGAAGCTGAACTTGCTCGCACAGACAATCCGCGGCAAGAATGCCGGTCGTGCTTTGGTGGATCTGGAATTTTCCAAGCGCCGCGCAGCACAGGATGTCCGCAAGCTTTTGCAGTCTGCAATCGCGAATGCCGAAAACAACCACGGTCTGGATGTTGACCGATTGGTCGTAGCAGAAGCCAGTGTTGGTAAAACATTGAAGATGAAACGTTTCCGTGCTCGTGCCCGTGGCCGTGCCGCACGTATTGAAAAGAAATTCTCCAACATGACGATCATCGTCAGAGAATCAGAAGAAGCATAAAAGGAGCTTTGATTAGTTATGGGTCAGAAAGTTAATCCAATTGGTTTGCGCGTAGGCATCAACCGTACATGGGACTCCCGTTGGTATGCCAACCGTGATTATGCTGAGAAGCTTGTCGAAGATTTGAAACTTCGCGAGTTCATCACAGAACACCTGAAAGCAGCCGGTATTTCAAAAGTGATTATCGAGCGTGCAGCGAAGAATACAAAAGTGACAGTGCACACAGCACGTCCTGGCGTCATCATCGGTAAAAAAGGTGCAGACATCGAAAAATTGCGCAACCAACTGGCCCGTCGCGCAGGTAACGAAGTCTCCCTGAATATCGTTGAAGTTCGCAAGCCTGAGCTTGATGCTCAATTGGCTGCTGAAAACGTCGCCCAACAGCTTGAGCGTCGTGTTTCTTTCCGTCGCGCTATGAAGCGCGCGGTACAAAGCGCAATGCGTTTGGGTGCCGGCGGTATTCGTATTAACGTTTCCGGTCGTTTGGGCGGTGCTGATATTGCCCGTACTGAATGGTACCGTGAAGGCCGTGTGCCTTTGCACACACTGCGTGCCGACCTTGATTACGGTACGGCAGAAGCCCTGACAACATACGGAATTATCGGCGTTAAGATCTGGATTTACAAAGGCGATATCATGGAGCATGACCCAATGGCTCGTGATAAGCGTTTGGCAGCTCAGGGCGGAGGCGCCCCCCGCAACTAAGGGCGCAATGAGGCCCCGGTCGAAAAATTTGTGAAATTGGCCAAAAAGTTCTGGTATTTCACAATTTGTTGGGGTATAAAGCGCCAAATTATTAAAACGTTTGAGTAACGTAACCATATGGGAACTCTCTTCAAAAGGAAGAAAAGTCCATGTGATTGAAACTTTTTGTATTTGAGGACCCCGTTAGGGGGCAATGAAATAAAAGGAAAGAGCAATGCTCGCACCAAAGAAGTTTAAACACCGTAAGCAACACAAAGGCCGCATCCATGGTAACGCCAAGGGTGGTTCTAGCCTCGCGTTTGGTGCCTACGGTTTGAAAGCCCTAACACCTGATCGTGTGACAGCCCGTCAAATCGAGGCAGCCCGTCGTGCGATCACGCGTCACCTGCGTCGTCAAGGTAAAGTATGGATCCGTATTTTCCCGGATGTGCCTGTAACGGCTAAACCTCTCGAAGTTCGTCAGGGTAAAGGTAAAGGTTCACCTGAATATTGGGCAGCGCGTGTAAAGCCTGGCCGTATTATGTTCGAACTCGACGGTGTTACACCGGACATGGCGCGCGAAGCGTTGGATCTGGCGGCAATGAAGTTGCCTGTTAAAACAAAATTTGTCTCTCGTGTAGGCATGGATCAGGAGGCCGCTTAAAATGAAAGCTGAAGATCTCAAAACAAAATCAGAAGACGAGCTGAAGAAGTTGCTGCTTGAACAAAAGAAAGAGCAGTTCAACCAGCGTTTCCAACGCGTGAACGGCGCTTTGGAAAACACAGCCGAAATTCGTAAGACACGCCGCACAATCGCGCGTATTAAAACATTTTTGAATGCCAAACCTCAGGACGCAAAATCTGCGCCTAAGAAAAAGGCATCAAAGAAGAAAGCTGCATAAGGAAGAGTTGATATGCCAAAACGTATTCTCGAAGGCGAAGTTGTAAGCGACAAAATGGACAAGACGATCACCGTTCTTGTTGAGCGTCGTTTTATGCACCCGCTTTACAAAAAATTCGTGAAGAAGTCCAAGCGTTATGCTGCGCATGACGAAAGCAACGCCGTAAAAGTTGGTGAGCGCGTCCGTATTCAGGAATGTGCACCGATTTCCAAGCGTAAGACATGGACAGTCATCACAGGTGATGCACCTGCAGAGAAAAAGGCCGCTCCTAAGAAGGAAGAAGCTAAAAAGCCTGCAGCCAAAAAGGAAACAGCAAAGAAAGCTGCTCCTAAGAAAGAAGCTGCAAAAAAGGCCGCGCCTAAAAAAGCTGCAGCTAAAAAGACAACTGCTAAGAAGAAGGACAAATAAGTCATGATTCAGATGCAATCCAGAATGGAAGTGGCTGATAACTCCGGTGCCCGTCAAGTACAGTGCATCAAAGTTCTCGGTGGTTCTAAGCGTCGTACAGCCAGTGTTGGTGACGTCGTTGTTGTGTCCGTTAAGGAAGCTATTCCTCGCGGTCGCGTGAAAAAAGGTGTCGTACAGCGCGCAGTCATCGTGCGTACGAAAAAAGGTATCCAACGCCCTTATGGTGAAAAGATTGCCTTCGACACAAACGCATGCGTATTGATCAACAACAACAACGAGCCGATCGGTACACGTATCTTTGGCCCTGTTACTCGTGAATTGCGTGCCAAAGGCTTCATGAAAATTATCTCACTTGCTGGGGAGGTGCTCTAGTCATGGCACAGGCACAGAAGAAAGAAATTAAGAACAAGCTGAAGATCAAAAAGGGCGATCAGGTTATCGTTCTGACCGGCAAGGACAAAGGCGCAAAAGGTGAAGTTGTAAAAACATTGCCTGCTGAACGTCGCGTAATTGTTCAAGGCGTAAATGTTGTGAAGAAACATGCGAAGCCTACACAATTCTCCGCCGGTGGTATCCAGCAAAAAGAATTGTCTATCCATGTTTCAAACGTAGCGTTGGCTGATCCTAAAACAGGAAACGCAACACGCGTTGGTTACAAAACGCTGAAAGGTGGCAAGAAAGTTCGTGTCGCTAAGAAATCCGGCGAGACTGTGGAGTAAGAATAATGGCAAAAGCAGAATACACACCCCGCTATCAAGAGCTGTACGAAAAAGAAGTTGTTCCTGCCATGCAGGAGAAGTTCAAGTACAAGAACAAGCACGAAGTGCCGAAGCTCGTAAAAGTAGTGATGAATATGGGCGTTGGTGAAGCAACGCAAGACCGTAAGCACATTGAGCATGCGACAAACGACATGGGTCTGATCTCCGGTCAAAAACCGGTTGTCACAAAGGCGCGTCAGTCTAACGCATCGTTCAAAATCCGTGATGGTCAGGCAATCGGCTGTAAGGTGACTTTGCGTCGTCAGAAAATGTACGAATTTCTGGACCGCTTCGTAACAATTGCTATGCCTCGTGTTCGTGACTTCCGCGGTATCAGCGCGAAAAGCTTTGACGGTCGCGGTAACTACGCAATCGGTATTAAAGAACACATCATCTTCCCTGAGATCGACTACGATAAGGTCGACCAGATCCGCGGGATGGATATTGTGGTTTGTACAACAGCTAAAACAGATGAAGAAGCGCGTGAGCTGCTCCGTTTGTTCAAGTTTCCATTTAAGAAGTAAGAAAAGGACGACTTAAACATGGCAAAAGTTGCAATGGTCGAGCGCAATAACAAGCGCAAAAGACTGGTAAAAAAATACGCTGCTAAGCGCGCGGAACTGAAAGCGATCATTCGCAATCAGGATCTTCCGGGTGAAGAGCGTTTTAAAGCGATGCAGGCTTTGGCGAAATTGCCCCGCAATTCTTCCAAGACCCGTATCCGTAATCGCTGCGCGCTTACTGGTCGTCCGCACGGTTACTACCGTAAACTAAATCTTTCCCGTATCGCATTGCGGGACCTGGCTTCTCGTGGTGAGCTGCCGGGCGTTGTGAAATCAAGCTGGTAAGGAGGAGATTGACCCATGGCAATGAGTGATCCTCTTGGTGATATGTTGGCCCGTATTCGTAATGGGCAGATGGCAAATAAAAGCGTAATTCTTTGTCCATTTTCCAAGCTGCGTGAAAACGTATGTAAGGTTTTGGTCGATGAAGGCTTTATTCGTGCCTACAAAATTGAAGAGCGCGACAACAACAAGAAAGACTTGTTGATCGAGCTGAAATACGCTGAAGGTCGCGGTGTTATCCGCAAGATCGACCGTGTATCAAAGCCTGGTCGTCGCGTATATAAAGGCGCAAAAGACATGCCGCGTTTCTACAATGGCTTGGGCGTATTGATCGTTTCAACTCCGCAAGGATTGATGACAGATCATAAAGCTCGTGCAGCCAATGTCGGCGGCGAAGTTTTGTGTCAGGTATTCTAGGGAAGCGAAGCTATGTCACGTATTGGAAAACAACCGATTATTGTTCCTGAAGGCGTTGAATTCAGCGTTAACGGACAAGATGTAAAAGCTAAAGGTAAGCTTGGTGAGCTTGATCTGCGCGTTCACGACGAAGTCTCTATTAAATTGGAAGACGTCGCCAACGATGAAGGCAAAACAGAAAAAGTTATCACGCTTGAGCCTAAGTCTAACAGCCGTTTTGCCCAGCAAATCTGGCCGACAATGCGCACATTGGTCAACAATACGATCATTGGCGTAGCCGAAGGATATTCCAAGAAATTGGAAATCAAAGGTGTTGGTCTGCGTGGTCAAATTCAGGGTAAGACTTTGGTGATGTCTCTGGGCTTCTCACACGAAGTTCGTTACGACGTGCCTGAAGGCGTAGAAGTTTTGATGCTCGGTGCTGACGGTAAACCAAGTCAGACAGAGATCGAAGTTAAAGGTATCAACAAACAACAGGTTGGCCAGGTGGCCGCCAAAATCCGCGGGTTCAAACCGCCTGAGCCATACAAAGGTAAAGGTATCCGCTATGTTGATGAATATGTCATCCGCAAGGAGGGTAAGAAGAAATAATGGCTAAGCTTACATCCGCACAACGCAGAAGCTACCGTACACGTAATAAGATCCGTCGCGTCAATATTGACCGTGTGGGTGTTCGTGAAACACGTCCACGTCTGTCAATCTTCCGCTCCGGTAAGCAGATTTACGCGCAAGTAATTGATGACATTAAAGGTCAGACAGTGGCTGCCGCTTCTACTTTGGAAGCCGAGCTGAAGGAAAAACTTAAAACCGGTGCAAACACTGAAGCTGCGGCTGAAGTTGGTAAACTGGTTGCTGAACGTGCAAAGAAAGCAGGCGTCGAGAAAGTCGTATTCGACCGCGGACGCTTCTTGTACCACGGCCGCGTAAAAGCGTTGGCTGACGGTGCACGTGAAGGCGGACTGGAATTCTAAGGAAAAGGTAAGAGACAATGGCTCGAGGACAACAAACAGCTGAAACAGAACGCGAAGAACCGGAACTGGTTGAGCGTCTGGTTGGTATTAACCGCGTAGCAAAGACTACAAAAGGTGGCCGTAACATGGCGTTTGCCGCTCTTATGGTTGTTGGCGACGGTAAAGGTCGCGTTGGCTACGGTCACGCGAAATCCCGTGAAGTGCCTGAAGCGATCAAAAAAGCAACAGACAAAGCCAAGCGTAACATGGTGCGTGTACCTCTTCGTGAGAGCCGCACAATCCACCACGACATTAAAGGCCGTCATGGCGCAGGTCGCGTTTTCATGCGCTCCGCTCCACAAGGTACAGGTATTATTGCCGGTGGTCCTATGCGTGCGGTTTTCGAAGCTTTGGGTGTTCAGGACATCGTTGCTAAAGCAATCGGCTCTAACAACCCGTACTCAATGGTAAACGCTACATTTGCAGCGTTGAAAGAAATGCAAAGCCCGCGTCATGTTGCCGGACGTCGTAACCAGAAAGTCAGTGACATTGTTGCTGGCCGTGGTGAAAAAGAAATCGCCGGTAGCGAAGAATAAGGCTTTAGAAAGTTTTTAGTTAAGGATCGGAACAATGGCTGACGATAAAAAAGACGAAAAAGAAACAAAAGCGAAGAAGGCACCTGCTAAAAAAGCGCCTGCTAAGAAAGCTGCTCCAAAGAAAGAGACAGCCAAAAAAGCTGCGCCTAAAAAAGAAGCTGCCAAGAAAGCTGACGCCCCTAAGGCTGAAAAGAAAGACGCTGCACCGAAGAAGGAAGCTGCTAAGAAAGCTCCGGCCAAGAAAGCTGCTAAAAAGACACCTTCCGGTAAGACAGTCACAGTAACACAAATCGGTTCACCAATCGGTCGTCAGGCATATCAGCGTGCGACACTTGTTGGTTTGGGTCTGAACAAAATGCACAGAACACGTACTTTGGAAGACACACCGGCTGTTCGCGGAATGATCCGCAAAGTTAGCCACCTGGTTAAAGTCGTAGATGCTGCTTAATTTTAAGGATTAGAGCAATGAAACTGAATGAATTAAAAAACAACGAAGGCGCAAAACAGAACCGTACACGCGTTGGCCGCGGTATTGGTTCCGGTAAAGGCAAGACTTGTGGCGTTGGTCAAAAAGGTCAGAAATCACGTTCAGGCGTGGCGATTAATGGCTTTGAAGGCGGCCAGATGCCAATTTACATGCGCATGCCTAAATCCGGCTTCAACAACAAGCGTTTTACAACAAACTACGCTGAGTTGACGACTGGTAAGCTTCAGGCTGCTATCGATGCGAAAAAGATCGATGCGAAAAAGACAATTGACGCCGACGCGCTTGTAAAGGCCGGTATCGTGCGCCGTGAGCGTGACGGTATCAAGCTTTTGACGAATGGCGAGTTGAAAGCCAAAGTCGAATTGAAAATCGCGAAAGCTACTAAATCTGCTCAGGAAGCGGTCGAAAAAGCCGGCGGAAAGATTGATTTCGTCGAAGTGACTGTCGCACCTATTGAAAAGGGTCAAAAGAAAGACAAGTCCACAGAGACCAGAGCTCAGAAAAAAGCGAAAGCTAAAGCTAAGAAATAAAAGCTTTATCAATCGTTTAGTGTGAAAGCGCCCCGTGTTGGGCGCTTTTTTTATGGGCGAATCTAAACATTTTTTTCATAAAATCTGATTTATCATGGAAAAAGAGCAATTTATGAGGGGATTGAGTGAGCGCTCTTCGGTTTTTAAGCCTATGTTTGATACTGACGACGGCTGTCTTTGTCAGCGCGTACGGTCCCGCGCATGCGCACCATCCCGGTCACGCCCCGAATATGAAATGTCACAACTTCGTCCCTAAAGTATCGGTTAAGGCGGTCAATAAGCGTGTCAGCTACACGAAAAGCAAGCCGGCCAATAATCTGATGCATGCGCTTCAGGTTGATACGGGCGACAAGATCGGCGGAGATTTTGAGCTCAAAACCCATTTAAAGTTTAGCGTTGAAAGCACAAACTTCGTCTCCTGTGTACGACTGGAAGAGTTGAATGTCGTAATTTACGTCAAGCCGGAGATCGAAATCGCACAAAACTTCTCGAGCAATTCATGTGAACATAAAGCCCTGACAATGCATGAAAACGGACATGTCCAGATTTTGCGCAAATACGCCAGAGTAAAAGCGAAACAGATAAAGGCCGAGATTATGAAGGCCGCGCAGAGTATGCGAACAGTCAGTGGAAAGCGTCCGGATTCTGTCGTTCCCACCGAAAAATCGATGCTGCGTGCCGATGCCTTAAAACAGATCAAGGCGATAGAGAAAAAGATCCAGTCCGACTTGTCAAAGTTACAAAGAGCGCATGACAGCGCGCGCGAGTTTAAAAAAATTGCCTCAATGTGTTCTTAAATACAGAGGTAAAACAGGCTCCGTAATTGTAACGGATCATGTTAGGATTCTTTAAAAGGGAAGGTTTATGAACAAAAGCACCTATTTATCCGTATTGGCGGCAATAACTTTAATTGTCGCAATGTCCTTTCCTTCACATGCCTCCGCGCAAAGAATATCATGCAAAGACGCCAACCCCTCGCTTTCGGTAAAAACGGCCACGACACGAACCAAATATGTCCGAACAAAGTCGGCCAAGGATTTGACGGATCTGCATGGCGGCGGCGGTAATTCGATAGTTGGCGGTCTCGGCGGCGGCGAAATCGGCTTTCGTACTGCGACAAAGTTCGAGGTTTCATCCGTCGGTGATAAGGCCTGTGTGAAGCTGAAACGCTTGGAGGTGAAGTTCTACGCGAAGCCCGAAATTCATGTTGCTAGCAATTTTTCCCGCAACTCATGTGAATATGCCGCTGTATTGAATCATGAAAATGGTCATATCCGTATTTTGCGAAAATTTGTCCGTGAATATTCGCCGAAGGTAAAACAGGAGATGATGAAGGTTGCGAAACGTCTTGATACGGCAATCGGGCCCATTCCTGTGTCGAACGTTGAAAAGGCGCAAAAGAAGTTACAGCAGGAGTTCATAAAAGAGCTGCAACGCATTAATGATAAAATCATGCCCGTTCTGGCAAAGCGTCAACAAGCCTTTGATAACCCAAAGGAATATGCGCGTGTGGCCTCTAAATGCCGTAAATGGGATCAAAAACTAGCGCGGGATCGTTAGTTTTGACACCGTTTAAACCACTCTAAAAACATCAAAACCGTTGTGTGAAAATGTGTTTCGCCCTTGTGAAGCGCATGAATTTTCTTTATGACTCTCGGGGTATCTTTTTGACCGTCATATAAGGAGTTCATGTTTATGGCATCTGCCGTTGAACAGCTTGCGAAAAATGCTAACTGGGGCGCATTGGCAAAAGCCACGGATTTAAAAAGCCGTTTGCTTTTTGTTTTGGGAGCGTTGCTCGTATACCGTTTGGGAACATACATCCCCGTTCCCGGTATTGACCCTCACGTATGGAATGAAATTTTCACACAGCGCGGCGGCGGAATTCTGGACATGTTTAACCTGTTCTCCGGTGGTGCGCTCTCGCGAATGACGATCTTTGCGCTGAATATTATGCCGTATATTTCGGCCTCTATTATCATGCAGCTTGCGTCTGCTATGTCGCCGCAGCTCGAGGCATTGAAAAAAGAAGGCCCGACCGGCCGCATGAAAATCAACCAGTACACGCGTTATCTAACCGTACTTCTGGCAACGGTACAGGCTTACGGTCTGGCTGTTGGCTTGGAAAGCATGGAGGGTTCAAGCGGCTCTGCCGTTATTAATCCGGGTATGTTCTTCCGTGTTTCAACAATCATCACCATTGTTGGTGGTACGGTCTTCCTGATGTGGTTGGGTGAGCAAATCACACAGCGCGGCATCGGTAACGGTATCTCTCTGATCATCTTTGCGGGGATCATCGCCGAATGGCCGAGTGCGATTGCCGGAACATTGGAATTGGGCCGTCAGGGTGCATTGAGCTTTATCGACCTGCTTGTCATCTTCTCAATCGTTATCGGTACAATCATCCTCGTTGTCTTCATGGAACGTGCTCAGCGCAGAGTGTTGGTGCAGTATCCGAAGCGACAGCAGGGGAACCAGATGATGGGCGGCGATACGAACCATATTCCGCTTAAGCTGAACACAGCCGGTGTTATTCCGCCGATCTTCGCATCATCCTTGTTGCTTTTGCCTTTGACAATTGTCGGCTTCAGCGGCGCAGATGGCGGTGACTTCACTGCGACAATCGCGCAGTACCTCCAACATGGACAACCGACATACATGTTCCTGTATGGTGCATTGGTGCTGTTCTTCTGTTTCTTCTACACCGCGATTGTGTTTAACCCTGAAGAAAACGCAGAAACTTTGCGCAAATATGGCGGCTTCATTCCGGGTATTCGTCCCGGTAAGAACACGGCCGATTACTTGGACTTCGTGCTGACACGTATCACCGTTATCGGCGGTATTTATCTGGTCTTTGTATGTTTGCTGCCCGAATTTATGATCGGCCAGTACAACATTCCGTTTTACTCACTGGGCGGTACATCGCTTCTGATTGTGGTGACGGTTACCTTGGACACTGTTGGCCAAATTCACTCGCACCTGATTGCCCATCAATATGAAGGTCTGATGAAGAAGGCCAAGCTCGGAAAGCGTCGCGGCATGATGCGCGGCATGAAATAGACGTTAAGTTTTAAGAGAGGACAGTTTTATGAATATCATTATGTTTGGCCCGCCGGGCGCAGGAAAAGGCACACAGTCAGTCATCTTGCAGGAAAAGCACGGCATTAAGCAGCTTTCAACCGGTGATATGCTCCGCGCAGAAGTCGCAAGCGGCAGTGAACTTGGTCAACGTCTGAAATCTATCATGGATTCAGGTGAGCTTGTTTCCGACGAAATCATCATCGAACTGATCGCCAACTGCATCCAATCTGCGGATTGTGAGAAGGGCTTTATTCTTGATGGTTTCCCGCGCACGGTCGCGCAGGCCGAAGCGTTGGACGAAATGCTCGGTAAAATGAACAAAAACATCGATCATGTCATCGTTCTGGACGTTGATAGCGAAGCCCTTTTAGAGCGCATCAAAACCCGTGCAGCCGAAACTGGCGGCGCGCGTAGCGACGATAACGAAGAAACCCTGAAAAAGCGTCTGGGCGTCTATAATGACCAAACAGCGCCGATTATTCCGTATTACAAGGAAAAGGGGCTTTTACGCTCGATTGACGGCATGCAGAGCATCGATGCCGTAACGCAGGAAATTGATGGTATTGTTGCATCGCAACAGGCCGCCTAAGCCCGCAGAAATCCTTACCTAATAAAGTTGTTGACGTATGGGCAAAAATGCCTATACTCCGCCAAGATTCCGTAATATCGGATGTTTTGGTTTACGAACCGGCGCAGTGGAAGCCTAACGAGCGGAACTGACAACGGTTCGGTATAAAATTGGAAGGAAAAACTATGGCACGTATCGCCGGGGTCAACGTACCCGACAAAAAGCGTACGCCGATTGCTCTGACATATATTCATGGCATTGGCCGTACAACAGCATTCAAAATCTGTGAAAAACTGGGCATCGACGTTCAAAAGCGCATGGGCGAATTGGACGAAGACACACTGAACCAGATCCGTTCTGAGATCGATGGTGATGATTACCTGATCGAAGGGGATCTGCGTCGTGAAGTGTCTATGAACATCAAGCGTCTGCTCGACATGAAATGTTACCGCGGTCTGCGTCATCGTGGTGGGCTACCGGTTAACGGTCAGCGCACACGTACGAACGCCCGTACACGTAAAGGTCCGGCAAAACCAATCGCCGGCAAGAAGAAGTAAGGAGGGCATGAACAATGGCTAAGCCAAAGACAAAAGCAAAAAGAAAAGAGAAGAAGAATATCTCCTCTGGTATCGTTCATGTGAATTCCACATTCAACAATACATTGATCACAATTTCAGACGCACAAGGTAACGTCGTTTCCTGGTCATCTGCAGGTATGATGGGCTTCAAAGGCTCACGTAAATCTACGCCATATGCGGCGCAGATCGCTGCTGAAGATGCGGGCCGCAAGGCACAGGAACACGGCATGAAGGAACTTGACGTTCGCGTTAAGGGTCCGGGTTCAGGTCGCGAAAGCGCTCTGCGTGCATTGCAAAGCATCGGCTTCATTATTCGTCAGATTAATGACATCACGCCGATCCCGCACAATGGATGTCGCCCACCAAAACGCCGCCGCGTTTAATTTTAAGTTTCGGTATTTCCCCGCGCGGTGCGGGGAAAGCCAATCCCGCAAGAGACCGGTTAAGAGCCGGGTGAAGCAAAAAGGAAAAAACGAAAATGATACAGAAGAACTGGCAAGAACTGATTAAGCCAACAAAACTCGACATCTCACACGGTGAGCTGCCAAACACAGGTAAAGTCGTTGCTGAACCACTTGAGCGTGGTTTCGGTCTTACATTGGGTAACGCATTGCGTCGTATCCTGCTTTCCTCCCTGCAAGGTGCTGCTGTGACAGCCGTTCAGATTGACGGTGTATTGCACGAGTTCTCTTCTATCGAAGGCGTTCGCGAAGATGTCACAGACATCATCCTGAACATCAAGGCTTTGGCTGTGCGTATGCACGCTGAAGGTCCGAAGAAGATGCGTTTGACTGCCGAAGGTCCATGTGAAGTTACAGCCGCTCAAATCGAAGCAGGCGCTGACATCGAAATCATGAACCCTGACCTTGTCATCTGTACATTGGATAAAGGTGCGAAACTGTCCATGGAAATGACCGTGGATACAGGTAAGGGCTACCGTCCTGCCGCTCAAAACCGTCCGGAAGAAGCACCAGTTGGCCTTATTCCTGTCGACTCTGTGTTCTCACCGATCCGTAAAGTTACATACGAAGTCGAAGATACGCGTGTCGGTCAGATCACTGACTACGACAAGCTGACACTGACATTGCAGACAAACGGCGTTATCGCCCCTGAAGATGCTGTTGCTTTCGCAGCCCGCATCCTGCAAGACCAGCTTCAAGTCTTCGTTAATTTCGATGAGCCTGAAGTGGCAACAGAGAAGGAAGAAGCAGAAGAGCTGCCGTTCAACAAGAACCTGCTCAAGAAAGTGGAAGAACTGGAATTGTCCGTTCGTTCTGCAAACTGCCTCAAAAACGACAACATCGTTTACATTGGCGATCTGGTTCAAAAGTCCGAGAGCGACATGCTCCGTACACCGAACTTCGGTCGTAAATCTCTGAACGAGATCAAGGAAGTGCTAACAACAATGGGTCTGCATCTGGGTATGCAGGTCGAAGGTTGGCCGCCTGAAAATATCGAAGAACTGGCTAAAAAGTCTGAAGACCAACAGTTCTAAGGCTGATTAGCCTGCGATGAGGGCAGAGTTGCCCGCCCCGAAGCGTAATTGCATACGCGGATGCGCTTCGGTTTGTACCATGGCTCTGATACGTCAGACCGCAACGCCTTAAGGGGCAGAAAGGATGCAGTGAAATGAAACACCGCATTAAACAACGTAAACTAAACCGTGACTCTAGCCACCGTAAGGCGATGCTAGCAAATATGGCGGCTTCTTTGGTCAAGCATGAGCAAATCAAAACGACTTTGCCAAAAGCTAAAGAATTGCGTCCATATATTGAAAAGCTGATCACATTGGGCAAGCAAGCCAACGACAAGCCTGCGACAGCGCTCGCAAAGCGTCGTCAGGCGATTGCCAAAATGCGTGATGAAGCCATGGTTGCTAAAATCTTTGATGTTCTGGCCGAACGTTACGCGGACCGCCCTGGTGGTTACACACGCGTATTGAAAGCCGGTTTCCGCTACGGTGATGCGGCTCCTGTCGCAATCATCGAACTGGTTGACCGCGATGTCGAAGCCAAAGGCCAGGACAGCGGCCCTGTAGACTTTGATGAAGAATTCGTTCCGGGTCCTTCTGAAGAAGTTAAAGAGAACCGCGCCAAGAAAGCTGATAAAGCTGAGAAAGGCGAAAAAGAAGAAAAGCCTAAAGCCAAGAAGAAAGCGGCCCCTAAAGCCCCTAAGAAATCTCAGGCTGAACCTGTTTCTTCAAAGAAAGACACACAGGCTGCTAAATCCGCGCCTAAGCAAAATGCCGGTAAATCCGGTAAGCGCGGCGGTTAAGCGAACTGATATCAGAATGAATAAGAAAGCGGGCCTGATGGTCCGCTTTTTTTATAGACTGGATTTGGGTAACCCGTCCCCCATATTCGATGGCATGACGTTCACAACGTCTCCTTCGGCCGTTTGAGATACAACCGGTTCAGCATAAGGGTGCAAGCTGTCCGGGTTGTCGCTCGTATCATACATCGCCCAGAACTGAAGATCCTCGGACAGGGTAACCCTAATTGTGGTGCCTGCGTTTGGGTCGTGGCCTTCGAAAAAGGCAGCTTCTTTATAATGTGCTATAAGCTCGGGGAAATCGCCTTCTGGAACCCAGCCAAAGTTAAAGTCGCTGGCTACGGTGTTCGGATCTTTGTCAAATTCGCTGCCAAGGCTATGCCCGAATTGTCCATCATCTCCCGCATAAATAATACAGCTTGCGGTGTCACCTGTTTGGGCGGGGTCGGTTATGACCATTGTCCATCCGACATAACCATCGGGATCATGAGAAGCATAGAGGTCAAGAGCATGGCCGTTTAGGTCAAGCCCTTGAAAAATAAGGTCTTCTCCGAATTCCGTTGTAATGAAGTCCTTAACTTCATCAGCCGTGCCGCATCTGTCTTCGCCTAATCCCACCATAAGATGACCCTTCTTTACTTATGATTAAGGGTAGGGGAATTGCTTTAAAATTATGTTAATAAATCAAGGTATTAAGCGGGTTTCTGTGCATCGCAATTATCGATCAATCGTGTCTTTCCGACCCATCCGGCGGCAAGAATGCGGCCCCAATCAGCACGATATGCAACGTAATCAACCTTATCGAACCCCGCGGTCAGGAGCATCTGCTCAGCGTCCGCGAGTTGCTCATCGGTGGGTTCTGATGCGGCATTGTGAATAATCTGGTTGAGCATACGGGCTATCTCCAGCTCACCCTCGCTTAAATACGCATTACGGGAGGATAGGGCGAGACCAAACTCGTCACGGGCAATCGGCCCGCCGATGATCTCTACCCCCATATCTTTGCTCGCCACCATTTCCTTGATGACCTGCAATTGTTGGAAGTCTTTTTCTCCGAACACAGCAAGGTCTGGCCGTACCATGTTGAATAGCCGATGTACGACCGTAGCGACCCCGTGAAAGAAATGCGGGCGGAATTGCGTTTCCAGCCCTTCAGCGGCCTTGCCTGCCTGTACGGTCACTTGCGCTCCGTCTGGGTAGATATCGCTCTCTAACGGTAAATACAGCGCATCTACGCTTACGCTATCCAGTAGCGCGGCATCACCCTCCACATCGCGCGGATAGGCATCAAAATCCTCATGTGGGGCGAATTGAGTAGGGTTCACATAGATACTGACCACGACTTTATCGGCCTTCTGCTTGGCAATTCGCATCAGGCTTAAGTGGCCTTCATGCAAAGCGCCCATAGTCGGCACAAAACCGATCTTTAGCCCGTCGGCCTTCCAACCCGAAATCAGGGCCTGCAGCTCTTGAGCATCTTTAACGCTAATCATGAGGCTTTTTTGTATAGATGTTCTTCGCTCGGGAAGCGGCGTGCACGGACATCGCCGGCGAATGTCTTGATCGCCCAATCAATATCACCCTTCATATTCGCATATTGCTGAACGAATTTCGGCGGACGGGTATATAGCAGGCCGAGCAAGTCCTCGGTCACCAATATTTGCCCGTCACAAGCGGCAGAAGCGCCGATCCCGATGCTCGGAATATTCACGGCTTTGGTAATCTGATCAGCGGCCTCGTCGATTGTACCTTCCAGAACAAAGCCAAATGCACCGGCGTCTTCCAGCGACTGCGCGTCCTGAATAAGGCCTTCAACTTGCGTTTCCGTCTTACCTTTAATCTTGTAACCGCCTTCTTTCTCAACTGACTGGGGTTGCAAGCCGATATGACCTAAAACGGGAATGCCGGATTTGACGATACGTTCAATCTGTACCCGCATCGAGACGCCGCCCTCGAGCTTTACACCGTCAGCGCCCGTTTCATCAATAACGCGCTGCGCATTTTTCAGCGCCTGCTGCGAGTCCTCTTCATATGTGCCGAAGGGCAGGTCAATGATAACGGGTACGTCGGGCTTGGCGCGCATCACGGCTTGGCCATGCGCAATCATCATGTCGAGCGTCACGCCCGTAGTGTTATCCATGCCGTACAAGACCGTGCCGACACTATCCCCGACGAGCAGAAAATCCACATGCGGGTTCAGGCTTTGCGCCATCGGCGTTGTGTAAGCCGTCAGGCTCACCAGAGGCGTATCCTTGTTTTTATGTTCACGGATAAAGTCGATTGATTTCATCTTTTTGACCTCTTGCCTCAGGCGTCAGGCTGTCCTAATTTTCTAGCATGTTAGCCAGAACCGTTTTGATATTAATCACACTATGCTTATTACACCTGCCGGGTATTGCTGTGCAAGCACAAACGCGCACCGTGCCGGAATCAGAAGCGCAAATACAGCTGTCCTTCGCGCCTGTCGTGAAAAAGGCAGCACCGGCTATTGTTAATATATATACAAAACGAACCGTATCAAAACGTGCTTTTAATCCCTTTGCCCGTGATCCGTTTTTCGCCCCATTCTTTCGCGAAGATATGTTCGGCGGGCGCATGAAAAAGCAAATAGAAAGCGCTCTGGGCTCCGGCGTAATCGTCGAAGAAAATGGTTTAATTGTGACCAATTCCCATGTCATCGAAGGCGCGGATGAGATAACCGTCGTCCTGAATGACGGGCGTGAGTTCGAAGCCACGCTTGCGCTTGCTGACGCTGCCTCCGACCTCGCATTACTTCGTGTCGATGCTGAGGGGCTTCCTTACGTGGAGCTAAAGCCGTCTGAAACTCTGGAGGTCGGCGATCTGGTTCTGGCTATTGGCAACCCGTTCGGCGTAGGGCAGACAGTGACAAGCGGCATTGTTAGCGCGCAAGGGCGCTCGTCATTGAATATCAGCGACTTTAATTTCTTTATCCAAACCGACGCGGCCATTAACCCCGGTAACTCCGGCGGTGCGCTCGTCACGCTCGATGGTGGGCTTGTTGGTATCAATACAGCGATTTATTCGCGCGACGGCGGTTCTTTGGGGATCGGGTTTGCGATTCCCTCCGAAATGGTGGCCTCGGTCATTGCCGCCGAAAAATCAGGCCAAAGCGGAGATAAGGGTATTATTCGTCCATGGCTCGGCGTGACATCACAAAATGTAACACAGGATATCGCGGCTTCTTTGGGCCTTGAAAGGCCACAAGGCGCTTTGATTAACGAACTTCACCCTGCCAGTCCACTGAACGATGCGGGCGTGAAGGTCGGTGATGTCATTCTGTCATTGAATGATCGGATTATCCGCGACTCCTCCGAAATGAAATTCCGCATGGCGAATGTTCCTTTGGGAGAGGAAGCCGCCGTAACAATCGTGCGGGACGGTAAGGAACGCGTCGTGAAGGTTAAAGCGATGGCACCCCCGAATGTGCCGCCGCGCAACGATACTTTGCTCGAAGGGCAGCATTTGCTGAATGGGGCAACAATCGCCAATCTGAACCCCGCCGTTGCTTTGGAACTCGGTGTTGAAGATACGGCGCTCGGCGTTGTCGTCGTTTCCGCACCGCGCGGAACATATGCGTCCCGTGTCGTTGCCCCCGGTGATATTCTATTGGAGATCAATGGTAAGGACATCAAATCCGTTGCGGACGTTGAAAAAGCGGCGGCCTCAGGACGCGGCATATCGTTGGTCAAAAATACGCAAGGCAGAATTCAGCGCGTAGTCGTGCGTTAGGGGGAATAAGGCAATAAAAAAAGGCGCCTCAAAAAAGCGCCTTATTCTCGTTAGAAGCGTTTGTAATTATGCAGCTTCGTCAAGCTCTAGCGTGCGCTCATGGTCTTCAGACAATGGGCCTGTCACACCGGAAGTAACATCAAAATTATAGCTCAGACCGCTAAGGTCGTACGCACTAACTTCTCTGCGCTTCATGGCTTCCTGAGCCTTTTTAACGATTTGCTGTACAATCTCACGAATGTTCTGTTGGCCCTGCTTATTGCCGGTCCCTACATTCGAATCGCTTGTAACTTCATGTTGATACTGCATTACTTAATTCCATCCAGTTCATAATGACCTGCGTCATATGTACTATCCGTTCTGGTCAATGCTCTCTGTTCTGTCAGAGATACTTGTCCGAAAGGATTTTTCAATCCAATTCCGGAGTTTGGCTGAAATGGGTTGTACACATCAATCGTTTCATATGCACTCATAATCAACTCCTTTTTGTATGATTGCATGGTACAGAAAATTACCGAAAATTGCAAGTTTTTCGCGGGTTTTGCGCCTAAAATGCTGTAAAAGTTAACGTTTTAGGGAAAAAGAATAAGAAAGCGGTTGCAAGACGCGGCCAAATCTTTGAAAACAGTAGTCTAATTAAACAAAAGAGGTTATCCGAAGTGCCACTCGATATGAAAGACATTGTCGCGCTGTGTAAGCGCAGAGGCTTTATTTTTCCCGCTAGCGATATTTATGGCGGATTGAACGGTTTCTGGGATTACGGCCCGCTGGGTACGGAGCTGAAAAACAACCTCCGTGACGCGTGGTGGAAGCACATGGTGACCACGCCTCCTATCGGCCCCGATGGTAGCCCTGTCGAAATTGTCGGTATCGATTCGTCAATCATTCAAAACCCCAAAACATGGGAAGCATCCGGCCATGTTGGCGGTTTCTCTG
>CAZLTT010000023.1:0-23069 GCA_964562515.1 uncultured Micavibrio sp. | reverse complement strand
TATGCCATCCCGGGATTGGTTTGTGACAACCCGCTAAGATCCTTGATTTTGTATACAGACAACCCCTGACGACGCATTGAAAGCACCACCGCAAACACGCCGGCCGTCATAATCATATATATACCTAGATACAAAACGACCGAGCCCGCTCCTTCAGCTGTACCTGCGACCAGACCAATCAACGCATAGCCCATATTTCCGATCGAACTATATGCAAGCAGGCGCTTGATATTATCCTGAGCAATTGCGGCAAACGCGCCAACAACCATCGAAGCAACAGCAATGAAATAGATGATCTGGATCCACTGATCACTCATGCCCATAAACGGCTCATACAGCAAACGCATCAGCAGGCCGAAAGCAGCAACCTTTGGCACAATCGCAAACAAAGCGGTTACGGACGTTGGCGCACCTTGATAAACATCGGGCGTCCACATGTGGAACGGAACGGCAGAAATCTTGAAGGCCAAGCCCGCCAACAGGAACACCAGGCCGAACGTCAAACCAAGAGGAATACTTTCCAAGCTTCCGATAGTTGTACCGATTGCTCCAAAATCAACAGTGCCTGTGAAACCGTAAATAAGGGAAATACCGAACAACAACATACCCGATGAAAGAGCACCCAAGACGAAATACTTGATACCCGCTTCCGAAGAGCGAGCAGAGTTTCGATGGAATGCCGCCAAAACATATAGGCTCAGCGATTGTAGTTCTAAAGCCATATACAGTGTCAGCAGGTTATTCGCCGACACCATCATCATCATACCGATACCTGCGAAAACAACGAGTATGGGGTATTCAAACCGCTCCATACCTTCTTGAATGAGGTAACGTACAGACAAAGCCATAGATGCAATCAAACCAACAAGAATGAGAAGCTTCATGAACCCTGCGAACTTGTCCATGACAAACATCTTATTCAGCACCGCCTGTGTCTCCCAGCCGATACCAAGCAGTATCAGAGCTGTCACAGCAAACGCAGCCGCACACGCCCAGCAAATCACACGCGTTGAAACATTCCCTTGAGAAACACCAACAATCAACAAGCCCATCCCGACAAGAGAGAGGAAAATCTCCGGTAATAACGGTATGAGGTTAAAATCCGTAAGTTCCATTAGTGTACTTCCTCTTCAACTTCACCTGCAGCAGGCTCTGCCTCCGCCTCAACAACAGCCAGACGTGCATTGTAATCCGCGATCAACTTATCGACAGACGGGCTGATCTTATCCATGACCGTTCCGGGGAAAACCCCAAGCCACAAAATCATCACCACGAGCGGAACAAGCAAGCCAAGCTCGCGCGCATTTACATCCGGCATTGATAACGCATCGTCATTCGCCCGCGGACCAAACACAACGCGGCGGTATAGCAACAGCATATAAGCCGCACCGAGGATCACACCTGTCGCCGCCAAAGCTGCAACGGTTGTATCAACCTGAAACGCCCCTAGCAGCACCAAAAACTCACCGACAAATCCGGAAGTACCGGGCAAGCCGACGGAGCCGAGCATCAGGATCATCAAAACAGTCGCGTATTTCGGCATGTTTTTAACAATACCGCCATAGCGGGAAATTTCGCGTGTGTGCAGACGGTCATAAACCACACCAACACACAGGAACAACGCGCCTGAAATCAAGCCGTGGCTGAGCATCTGGAATATACCGCCCTCAATCCCTTGCGTTGTCGCCGTAAACAAACCGAGCGTCACAAAACCCATATGTGCAACCGAAGAGTACGCAATCAGCTTCTTCATATCTTCCTGCACAAGCGCGACAAGCGATGTGTAGATAATCGCAATAATGCTCAGCCAGTACACAAGGTCGACGAAATACGCACTCGCATCAGGGAACATCGGCAGAGAAAAGCGCAAGAAGCCATAGCCACCCATCTTCAGCAGAACACCCGCCAAAATGACAGATCCGGCAGTCGGCGCTTCAACGTGCGCATCGGGCAACCATGTATGTACGGGCCACATCGGCATCTTCACTGCAAAGCTCGCGAAGAACGCCAACCATAGCCAATATTGCAATTGGAAAGGCAGTACAGTCTGCATCAATGTCGGAATATCTGTAGTGCCCGTATGCGCATACAAAGCCAACAGCCCGACCAACATCAAAACAGAGCCAAGCAATGTATAAAGGAAGAACTTATAAGCGGAATAAACGCGTCTTGCGCCGCCCCATACACCGATAATCAAGAACATCGGAATCAGAACACCTTCAAAGAACACGTAAAACAGGACAGCATCAAGCGCTACAAACGTACCGATCATAAAGCTTTCCAAAACAAGGAAGGCAATCATGAATTCCTTTACACGCTTTTGGATGACATCCCATGCAGACAAAATGCATACAGGCGTTAAAAACGCCGAAAGCAAAACGAAGAAAACGGAAATACCGTCGACGCCCAGATGATAATTAATACCAAGAGCTTTCAGCCACCCGCTCTGCTCCACGAATTGAAAGTCAGCAGTAGAACCGTCAAAGCGCGTGTACATAAACAACGCAAAAGCAAGCGTGAACAACGAAGTATACAGCGCCATATGCTTTGTATTCTGTGCAACGACCTCTTCATCGCCGCGAATAGCCAGAATAATCAGCACACCGACAATCGGCAAAAACGTCATCAATGATAGTAAAGGAAATTCAATCATGACTTACAGCGCGCCTCCGCCTGCTGAATTTTTAAACACAAACCATGCAATCAAACCGATCACGGCGATCATCATCATAAACGCGTATTGGTAAACATACCCTGTCTGGAAACGGCTTACGATACCGGCAAAGCGCTTGGACAGATGTGCTGTACCGTCAGGGCCCAACCCATCAATCGTCTTCTTATCACCAAAGAACCAGAAAAACTTACCGGACAAGAACGCAGTCTTCACAAACAAACGGTCATAAAGCTCATCAAAGAACCATTTATTGAAGAACAACGTATGCAACTCCTTGAACACCGTTGTTGCTACAGCCGGGGCACCGGGCCTGAAAAGATAGAAAACATATGCAAGCCCAATTCCGAATAGGCCCATAACAAGCGGCAGGTATTTAACCCACTTCGGGACATTATGCGCGGCTTCGACAGTGTCATTCGCAGCGAGGACCTGCAAACTGCCGTTCCAGAAGACCTCTTTGCTCATTTCTACATGCTCATCTTCGCCTTCATGCTCTGAAGCCTCGTGAATGATCTCGGCGCCTTCATCTGTTACGACGATTTTCTCATCATGATCAGCAGTACCATGATCACCTGCGTGATGATCATCTCCATGAGCTTCATCCGCGTGACTATCGCCCTCAGCATGCGCAGCAGCCTCTACGTGATGGCCATCTCCATGATGTGCTGAACCTACAAACGGCTGATAAAACAGCAAACCCGCTAACAAAGCACCGGAAGCCAACACAACAAGCGGGCCAAGCATTACACCCGGGCTTTCGTGAATGTGGCTCATAACTTTTTCGGACGCGCGCGGCTTTCCATGGAATGTCATCAACAACAAACGCCAGCTGTAGAACGCGGTCATACAGGCGGCCGCGATACCCATCCAATACGCATAGTTACCGAACCATGTTTGGTCGGCCCATGCGGCCTCCAGCACAATATCCTTGGAGAAATAGCCCGCAAACGGAGGAATACCCGCCAAAGCCAGTGAGCCGATCCACATCAAACCATAAGTGATAGGGATTTTCTTCCAGATCCCGCCCATTTTGCGCATGTCCTGCTCGTCACTCATGGCGTGAATAACCGACCCTGCCCCAAGGAACAACAGTGCCTTGAAGAACGCATGTGTCATCAGGTGGAACATCGCCGCGCCATAAGCTGAAACACCAAGCGCGAAGAACATATAGCCAAGCTGTGACATCGTTGAATACGCAATGACGCGCTTGATATCGAACTGTGTCAAACCGATCGTCGCTGCGACAAACGCAGTCGTCGCGCCAACAACGGTCACCACCATCAATGCATCCGGCGCATATTCGTACAGCGGAGACATACGCGCCACAAGGAACACACCAGCCGTCACCATAGTAGCGGCGTGAATAAGAGCGGAAACAGGCGTCGGCCCTTCCATCGCATCCGGCAACCAAGTATGCAAACCAAGCTGTGCAGACTTACCAACCGCGCCAATAAACAACAGCAAACCGATAATCGTCAGGGCGTGATACTCACCACCAAGGAATGTGAAATACGTCTCAGCCATTTCAGGAGCTTGTTGGAAAATCTCATCAAATTGGATTGTGCCGAAAATCACAAAAATGGCCATCATGCCAAGCGCCAAGCCAAAGTCACCAACACGGTTAACCACAAAGGCTTTCTGTGCCGCGGCATTCGCGCTCTCTTTGTGATTCCAGAAACCAATCAGCAGATAGGATGCTAGACCAACCCCTTCCCAACCGAAGAACAACTGCAACAGATTATCCGCTGTCACAAGCATCAGCATGGCAAAGGTAAACAGCGACAAATAGGCCATAAAGCGGCCCTTGGCGTCATCGTGGCTCATATAGCCAATGGAATAAACATGTACGCACGCACTAACGATATTAATGACGCACATCATCACAACGGACAGCGTATCAATACGCAAAGCCCAGTTTACGTTGAAATCACCGGAGGTAATCCAACTCGCGAGCAGCGTTGTGTATGCAGGAGAACCGCCATAAGCAACGTCAAAAAACAGGCCAATCGATGCAAAAGCCGCAACAATAACAGCCGCAGAGGTTACAAACTGGCAGCCTTTATCACCAATCTGTTTACCGAACAGACCGGCAATAACAAAAGCAATCAGCGGCAAAAAAACAGCAAGTAATTCCATGTCCCTACCCTTTCATGCTCGAAATTTCTTCGACCGCAATCGTGCCCTTGTTACGGAAGAACACAACAAGGATAGCAAGCCCGATCGCCGCTTCAGCAGCAGCAACCGTGAGAATAAACATCGTAAAGACCTGACCGACCATGTCGTTTAGATATGCGGAAAACGCAACGAAGTTGATATTCACCGCCAACAACATCAATTCGATAGACATCAGAATAACAATGACGTTTTTGCGGTTAAGAAACATACCGAACACACCGATTGTAAACAGCAATCCGGCAAGCGTCAGATAATGGCTCAGTCCGATCTCTAACATTCTAAACCCCCGTACCCGGTGTGACTTTGCGAATTTCAAGAACATCTTCGCGTTTACGTGCGTGCTGCTCGCCAACATTCTGACGGCGCACGCCCGGACGCGTTCTCAAGGTCAGAACAATCGCCCCGACCATAGCAACAAACAAGATCAGTCCGGCAACCTGAAACGCGAGAACGTAATCCGTGTATAGGATTTGCCCGAGGCTTTCCGCGTTGGTCGCTCCCTCAAAACGCATAAACGGCGCACCGCGATTATCCATCGCGCTATCCGCATAGGACCAAGCACCATATGCAATTACGAGCTCGGACAATAAAACAGCCCCAATCGCCAGACCTATAGGCACAAACTGCATCGCGCCCTTACGCAAGTCTGCAAAACTGATATCAAGCATCATCACAACAAACAGGAACAGCACCGCCACAGCGCCGACATATACAATCACCATGATCATGGCGACAAATTCGGCGCCAAGCAGAATAAACAAACCTGCTGAATTGAAGAATGCCAGTATAAGGAAAAGTACAGAGTGCACAGGATTGCGCGCAGAAATCACCATTAATGCGCTAAGTACCAAAATGCCGGCGAATAGATAAAAGGCAAGGGCCTGTATGACCATTAGATATCCCTTATTTTTATAAATGTTCTAGTCGTTTACTTCGCCCTCTGCAAGGGGATGATCCAAAAAAATACAGCTTTATTTTTTATTGATTTTTGAGGTGCTTACCGCGATTATGGTCAATGAAGTACGTTCTGTATTTTTTAAGCATAATCACATCACCGCGACGAATCCCATGAAAGCACTCATTCTTGCCACCGCATTTTTGTCTCTAACCTTTGCCACCCAAGCATTTGCAGAGGATATCGAACATACGGACCGCATTTATTTTGCTGTCGGCCACTATGATATCCTTGAAGACACTGATGCGGCATTCGATTTTCGTGCTGAATATCGTTTCGGCCACCCTATTTGGATTGACCATCTAAAACCATGGATAGGCGCAGAAATCACAAGCGATACATCAGCATGGGCCGGAGGCGGCCTCCTGTATGACTGGAACTTCGCGCCTGACTGGTATCTGACCCCGATGTTTGGCGTCGGCCTTTACGCACAAGGCAGCAGCGACCTTGACCTCGACCACCCGATACAATTCAGATCACAGCTAGAAGCATCATACGAGTATAATAGCGGTGTACGTGCAGGTTTGGCGTTCAGTCACATCTCCAATGCAGGCATAAGTGACGACAATGTCGGTACAGAAGTGCTAAACTTGTCTGTAAGCTATCCATTCTAGGAGCATTACTTATGAACGCATCACAAATCGCCCTTGGGCTCTTCATATATACTGTTCTCATCGTGAGCGCCCTAATCTCTTTGCTACTCTTTCTTGTCGAAGAAGTGAACGGTGACTTTTTCGACGTAGCCCTCCCCGCGAAAGCCAAAGTGACTCATATCGAGGAACAAAGTTATGGCGACCATGATGTTATGGTCACGGTCACATACTGGCCTGAAAAACGCGGCCGAATGACAGGCACACTCAATGACGGCAGCTCCACAGACTTTGTCATAGGACAAGATATCACTGTCCTATATGACCCTGATGAACCGTCAGAGGTAAAAGCGGCGAAAGAAAGTGAATACGCCGAGCTCGTCAGTAAAATTAAAGTTGGTGCGATCTTTATCTTCTTGATTACACTCGGTTGGGTAATCTACAGCACGAAATCGAACGATAAAAAGCCTGAAGAAAGAATTAGAAACTAGCGGTAAGGCGCATCGGATGCGAGGTTAGAAGCAATTTGTGCTTCCCAACGGTCACCGTTCGCGAGCAGCTTATCTTTGTTATAGTACAGCTCTTCGCGTGTCTCCGTTGAAAACTCAAAGTTCGGTCCTTCGACAATCGCATCTACCGGACACGCTTCTTCACACAACCCGCAATAAATACATTTCGTCATATCAATGTCATAACGTGTCGTACGGCGGGAACCGTCTTCACGAGGCTCTGCCTCAATAGTGATCGCTAAAGCCGGGCAAATCGCCTCACATAATTTACAGGCGATACAACGCTCTTCACCATTCGGATAACGGCGCAAAGCATGTTCACCGCGGAAACGCGGACTAATCGGACCCTTTTCGTAAGGGTAATTGATCGTAACGCGCGGTACGAAGAACATGTATTTGAGCGTTAAAGCAAAACCTTTAACGATCTCTGTCAGAAAAAATGAACGAGCCAGTCTATCCATACCCTATCCTATTCAGCCTCCGCCTCTTCGTTAGACGGTAAAATCGCCTTAAGCACATTCTCACCTAGTGAAGCATCGTCCTCTGATGCATCTACCGCAACGTTAGAAACGACAGAAGCTTGTCCTGCCTCAGCACCCTTAGACGGCAACGCATCAAATGCAATAAGGATACCGGCTGTCATAATAACCCAAACAAGCGTCAGCGGCAGGAACACTTTCCATCCCAAACGCATCAACTGGTCATAACGGAAGCGCGGCAAAGTCGCACGTGCCCACAGGAAGAAGAACATTACCAACGCCGTCTTACCTGCAAACCAGAATATGCCGGGAACGAAATCCAAAAAACTCATGCCGAATGGCGGCAACCAACCACCAAGGAACAGAATAGTTGTCATGGCGCTCATCAAAATCATAGCTGAGTATTCACCAAGGAAGAACAGAGCAAACGCCATCGCGGAATATTCAACCATAAACCCGCCTGTGATTTCCGATTCACCTTCCGGCAAGTCAAACGGCGCACGGTTTGTTTCCGCCAGAATGGAAATCAGAAAAACAATAAACATCGGGAACAGCAAAAGCTGCATCCAGAACGGTCGCGGCGCTTCAACAATTTCCTGTAAATTCAACGAACCTGTACAGAGCAAAACACACACGATGATTAGGCCCATAGAAACTTCGTAAGACACCATCTGCGATGCTGAACGTAATCCGCCAAGGAAAGCATAACGGGAGTTTGACGCCCAACCGGCCATAATCACGCCGTACACAGTCATTGAGGAAACAGCAAAGAGATACAGAATACCGACATTGATATTCGCAAGCACCCATCCCTTATCGAACGGAATAACGGCCCACGCAATCAACGACAGCGCGAACAACATCATCGGTGCGAGCAAAAACACAACGCGGTTCGCGCCGCTCGGAATAATCGTTTCTTTGGAGAAAAGCTTAAGCCCGTCCGCCAGAGGCTGTAACAAACCGAACGGACCAACCGTCATCGGCCCCTGCCTGCGCTGCATACCGCCCATAACTTTACGCTCGGCATACGTATAATATGCAACAGCAATCAGGACACCGACAACAACGACAAGGGTCAACGCCAAAGTCGAGATCGTCCAATCAACACTGTAAATTCCGGTTAGTTCAATCATGGTGCACCATATTCACAAATCTGGTTAGGAATGTGAAGCCTTTGATACGAAAAGTAAACGAGAAAATTGCAGATTTTTAAGGCGCTACGACTGTTGCATCAGTGACCTCAACACCGTCAGGTGGTGGCTGTCCGTCACCTTCATTTGTAGGAGGTGGTGCGGGAGGTTCATCACCGTCCACAGATGCACCATCTGGGCCGTCATTTTGATCTTGGGGCTCAGGTCCGCTGCCATTGTGACGCGCACGCTCGATAATAGCATCAATAGGCGCACCATTAATGATGTTCAGCACCATTCTGATCAGGTCGATCAGATCGAGATTTGACAGGTCAACGGCCTCAACATCGGTTTCAAGTGCCTCTCTATATGTACGCGCAGCTTCATCACCTTCGCGACGACGACGCTCTTCAACGGCCACTTCCGTAGCACGGTCAATACTTTCACGGGCAAAGTCTTCAGGAACAGCCCCTTCGGCCTGAAATAATTCTGTGAGTTTGGGATGGACAAATGCGCGCGGTGTATTGTGACGCACACTCCCGCCGGGGTTATTTGCAAAGCCACCCGCAACATATCCGTCTTGTAGGGCAATCTCTACGTGCCCCCATGCCTTACCGGTTTTATCGACAGCGGGATCAGGACGCGGCTCGTTGTGACCATAAACCCACACGACACCAGGAGGTGAATTTTCAGGACTCCAGCCCATAGCATCCCAATCAACTTCTTCCCAACCGGCTTCACGCATGCGCGGGTCAGAAAGAAACTCATCCCAACGGTGCCCGTCTTGAGCACCTGTTTGATCAACCGTTAAATGGGGAATACCGAGAGCGGCAAGGGTTGTACGTACGCCTTGACCACACAGATTCGAACGCACGCCGTCATCCCGCACCATAGTACGGACATAATCGGAAGTATCTGCAGCAGCGACTGCGTTTCTAAAATGTGTTGTGTTTGACACCCTCTTCTCCTTTTTAAAGGAGTTATAATTCTGCCCCTATGGTACAGAGGGTGTTTTAAGGAATTCTTAACAAAACAGGGAAAAACGCGGGCAATCAGCCCTTTAACAAGCTTATAACCCGTTTTCCTGCAAAGCCTGCTCGATGATGTACGCGTCCAAAGCAGTGACATCCAACGTGAGCTCTTGGAGCGCCCATCCTGTCTCAGTCCGCTTCACAAGCCCGACAACACGGTGCTGTCCGGGTATATCATTCAACGGAACCGTCAAAAAAGGATTTAAAGTCAATGCGTTATTAAAAGCGCATTCAGCATTTTTCACATGCTCAAACTTGATTTTGTTATTTGCGGAAACAACAAAGGCTAAGGCATCAATGCTGTCATCCAACTTATCAAAATCAACTCTGATCTCTTCATCTTCAAAATCTGATCCGCCGCTAAGATTATCTCCCGCATGGAAGATTTTTTCTCTGTAAACATCACGTTTCGGGTCATCAGGTGTAATGAGGTCCGTAACTTGCTTGCCGGAAATAACCGCACACGACAAATCAAGGTTATGCGCCTTGATATTTGTATCCAGAGTACCCCATTTCTCTTCATTCGGATCCCATGACAAACCCACCATCAATTTGTGAGTATTGCCGTCTTCATCGATTAATGAATATTCTTCAGCCATGTCATGCAGCCCTATGTTTTATTCCGTAGATTTAATGATGTAATTTTGCAGAAAAGCATTAATAAAAAGATACTATATCACATTCACTTGTCTACTTTATTCCGACAAGCATCAATTTTCTTTCCGTCTTCCGCATACGATTCAGGACTATCAATCTCTCGATTAATTTTATCAGCCGCAGGCAAAACAAAATCATCGATATACAGATCAATCGCCTCCTTTATTGATCCGCGCATCGCTTCAAAACGCCTGTTAACATCCCTTGGGCGGATAGGTGTTCGTTCATAGAACATCGCCATTTTCGGTAAGTCCTTTTCCAGCTGGACCATATACTTCCGAAAACTGTCAGCGTTCGCTTTATCATGGCGCAATTCATGCTCCAAAACCGCACTGTAAACACAGCCGCCTTTACGGAATTCTTTCGGAATACGAATAAGCGTCCGGTAGATAATGTTCACTTCTATATGCTTGTAATAGGCGCAATAATAAGACCTGTAAGCATATGAACGTGCATATGCAGACGTAATGTAATTGGCCGCCATGCCCGCCGAAGCATACCCTAACGTATCAAGCCTTTTCGTCGACCACACTTCCTGCAACCCGTTATCTTCCAGCCATTTCTGGCGGGTTTCTTCCGTTTCGGCATTAATCTGCTCAAAGGTCTGGTCCTGTAAAATATAAGGATCGGCAATCTCGTAATTTAACGAGATCTTTATGGGATACCGC
Organism: uncultured Micavibrio sp.; assembly: GCA_964562515.1. Lineage (GTDB taxonomy): Bacteria > Pseudomonadota > Alphaproteobacteria > Micavibrionales > Micavibrionaceae > TMED27. The sequence continues at coordinate 12,201 of CAZLTT010000023.1, read as the reverse complement.
CTGTCTTTGGGAGAACAGCCAGAAGCCGCTCTCGTTTCCGAAGCAGTCATGATGAGAAATAAAATGGTGAGACAAAGTAGACGAAAACCGTTCATACCTGTCTGATTATACGGCAAAAGCCGCGATTATGCAGCCTTATCTTCAGACTTGATAAACTGCGCAATGTCAGGCTTGAAGTAATTCGGGCCTTTTAGGATTTTTCCGTCTTCTTCACGAACGATCGGCTTACCGTCTTCACCCAGCTTGGACATGTTTGAAAGCTGCACCTCTTCAAAGGCCGCCATTTTTACATGCTGTAAGCCGAATGAGAGATACGCACCATCCAACACATATTGAATATCGGTCAGAGCATCGAGCACCTCAACCATATCCCCTGCTTCCAGAGCTTCTTGAAGCTCCTCAACCTCTTCGGCAAGCAAATTGATACGGAGCTTATTGGTCTTCGGGTCACTAATATCCGGTGAGTCCTTTACCGGCAATCCGTAAGTCTCGTGAAATTCCTGAACCTGCTCCAACGTTGATTTGCTCATTACTCAGCGGCCTCCATATACTCTTCTGTCTGTGAGATAAACTCTCGCGAACACGCCTGCATAGTATCCGAAGACCGGCAAATCGCATTCGTTAGATAATAATTGCGGACAGGATTCGTGAACGCTTTTTTGTCAGGTGTACCTTTAGAACCAAATTTAGTCCACGCGGCCGGTGTAATCGTATCCATCAAGCCAAAATGCTTGTGCTTTTCAAAAATATGATTGCGCAGCTGCATTTGGGTATCATAAGGCAGCGCCAATCCAAGAGCGGCAGACAAAGCGCGTAAAATCTTCCAGTCTTCGCGCGCTTCCCCGGGAGGGCTCGCGGCCTTTTTGGCAAACTGTACACGCCCTTCTGTGTTCACATAGATACCGTCTTTTTCGGTATATGCAGAACCAGGCAGAACCACATCCGCGCGGATCGCACCATGGTCGCCATGATGCCCTTGATAGATTACAAAAGCGTCAGTGCCGATTTGACCGCGAACATCGAACTCATCCACGCCGAGCAGATAAACAGCCTTAATCGAACCGTCTCTAGAGCCTTCAAGAATGCCTTTAAAGTCTTTACCGCCTGCCTGCGGAACAAATCCCGCATCCAAGGCCCCTACACGACTAGCCGCACGGTGCAGAACGTTAAAACCATTCCATCCGTCTTTTACGATACCCAGATCTTCGGCAAGCTTATGTAGTTTCTGATGAAGCGATTCACCATCTTCACGCTCAAAAACACCTGAGCCAATGATCCACATCGGCTTCTCGGATTTCATTTTACCTTTATTGTCTTTGACCAGCTTCTCCAGAGACTTCAGATCATCGCCGACGTGATGATATTTATAACTCAAGTCAACAGCCTCACCGACAACACCGACAGGAACGCGGCGTTCAAAAACAGCTTTGCGGATACGGGCATTGATAATGCTCGCTTCATGACGCGGATTCGTGCCGATCAAAAGAATCGCATCCGCCTCATCGATACCTGCAATTGTCGAATTAAACAGATAACCTGCACGCTCTGATGGGTCGAACTGGGCACCATCCGTGCGGCAATCCATGTTCGGAGAACCAAACTTCTCCAGCAACTCTTTGAGAGCCACAATAGATTCGACCTCAGCCAGATCACCAACAAGGCCAGCAATCTCGCCACCTTTTAAGCCATCCAGATTATCGGCAATTTTTTCGAATGCCTGGTCCCATGTCGCTTCAATCAGCTTGCCCGACTTATCGTCCCTTACATAAGGACGGTCCAGACGATTATTGCTCAAACCATCATAGGCAAAGCGTGTACGGTCAGAAATCCATTCCTCGTTCACGTTTTCATTCAGGCGCGGCAACACACGCAGAACTTCACGGCCCTTCACATCAACACGGATGTTCGACCCCACAGCATCATGAACATCAATGCTTTCGGTCTTCGTTAACTCCCAAGGACGGGCTTTAAATGCATATGGCTTGGATGTCAGTGCACCGACAGGACAAATATCAATTAGGTTCCCTGACAGCTCGGTTTGAACCAACTGATCAATAAACGTGCCGATTTCCGCATCTTCACCGCGGTTCAACTGACCCAAGACGGGTGTTCCTGCGACCTCCTCTGCAAAACGCACACATCGTGTACAGTTAATGCAGCGTGTCATAACTGTTTTTATCAGAGGCCCAAGCTCTTTATCCTTAACTGCCCGCTTATTTTCTTGGAAACGTGAACGGTCAAAACCATAGCCCATAGCCTGATCTTGCAAATCACACTCACCACCTTGGTCACAAATCGGACAATCGAGCGGGTGATTGATCAACAGCATTTCCATGACACCCTTACGGGCCTTCTTGACCATGTCGGATTCGGTTTTAACAACCATACCGTCACCACACGCCATAGCGCAGGATGCAACGGGTTTCGGCGGACCGCCTTCGACCTCGACCAGACACATGCGGCAATTCGCCGGCACGGTCAGACGTTCGTGATAACAGAAATGCGGGACTTCGACGCCGAGCTGTTGAGCAGCCTGCAATATGCTGGTGCCGCGTTCGACTTCGATTTCTATGTCATTGATTGTGAGTTTTACTGTGGCCATATCTTGAATTCTTTTTGCAATACCTGTTTAATCCGCTTTGAGTTTGAGATCAACTGCTTAAGATACATATATGGCCACCCGCATCGAAGTTTTAGCTCCTCCCGAAGACGGCAGAGGAAAAACCCTTGAAAAAGCCCTCCAAAAACAAGGCAAAGACGTGAAAATCCGCGTCGTTGACGTGTATTCCAGTGAGCACGCAATGGCCAAGGACGAAAAGTTTGTAACCTCTCTGGTTAATCCCGTCACGCAAAAAGCGAACGATCTCCCCAAAGATTTTGACTGGGCGTTGGAAATTGGCTTCTTACCGGGGGTTACTGACAATGTCGGTCACACCACCTCAGAGCTTCTGGAACTGGTTGGCGCAGAAAATGACAACGATTGTTATTCATCACGCCTTTACCTGATCAAGGGTGATCTAACCGCAAATGACGTTGAGGAACTCTCCGAAAGCTTATCCAACACTCTCATTCAGCGCGTCACAATCAAATCATCTGACGAATATAATGCCGACGGCGGCATGGAAACCATCATCCCGAAAGTGCATCTGGATAATAAAGGTGCGGTTGCTGACAATGTCGATCTCAACGTTTCTGACGAAGAACTGGAAATAATCGGCAACCAAGGCATCGCCAACGAAGACGGTTCACGACGTGGTCCGCTCGGTATGTCATTACTCTATATGCAGGCAGTTAAGGATTACTTCGCCAAAGAAGGCCGTCCTGCCAAAGATATAGAACTCGAAACCATCGCCCAGACATGGTCCGAACACTGCAAACACACAATCTTCGCCTCACCGATCGATGACGTTGCCGAAGGCCTATATAAGGGCTTCATCAAGCGCGCGACAAAGGAAATCCGTGAAGCCAAAGGCGAGAACGACATTTGCGTCTCTGTCTTCTCCGATAACGCGGGCGGCATCATCTTCGACGACGAATATCTCATCACCGACAAAGTCGAAACGCATAACTCCCCTTCCGCCCTCGATCCGTTTGGTGGCGCGATTACGGGTATCGTCGGTGTTAATCGTGACTGTATCGGCTTCGGCCAAGGCGCAAAGCCAGTGATTAACCGTTACGGCTTCTGCCTCGCCGATCCACGCACCTCTCCTGAATATTATCGCGACAGTGCAAAAACAAACGCCGTTCTTTCTCCTGAAACCATTATGAAAGGTGTGATTGATGGCGTTGAGGCAGGTGGAAACCAATCCGGTATTCCTACGCCACAAGGATTCGTGACATTTGATGATCGCTTCGTCGGCAAACCTTTGGTTTTTGTCGGTACGATCGGATTAATCCCGCGTGAAATTAACGGCAAGCCGGGGCACGAGAAAAAAGCCAACGCAGGTGATAAGATCGTTGTTGCCGGCGGACGTGTCGGCCGCGACGGTATTCACGGCGCTACATTCTCCTCCGTTGCTCTCGACGAAGGTTCACCCGCGACAGCCGTACAGATCGGAGACCCGATCACGCAAAAGAAAATGTCCGATGCAATCATCAAGGAAATCCGCGACCTTGGTCTGTACACCGCGATTACCGATAACGGCGCGGGCGGCATGTCATCCTCCATTGGTGAAATGGCCGAACAAAGCGGCGGCTTCCATGTTGAGCTTGAAAAAGTGCCGTTAAAATACCCAGGCATGGCCCCATGGGAAATCTGGATTTCCGAATCTCAGGAACGTATGACCATGGCCGTACCGCCTGAAAATGTTGACGAACTCATTGCACTATTTGAAAAACGCGGTGTCGAAGCCACAGTTGTCGGGACATACACAGACGACCAACGCGCAAAAATCACATATCACGACGAAGTCATCATGGACATGGAGATGGACTTTCTCCATGACGGAAACCCTGAAACACCGCTCAAAACAACATTCACACGCGGCGGTGAAGATGAACCGGACCTCGACGCGCCAAGCGATCATGCGCAAACATTGTGCGATATGATGGGACAGCTGAATATCTGCTCGAAAGAATTCATCTCCACTCAATACGACCATAATGTTCAAGGCTCCGCCGTTCTCGGACCGCTCCAAGGTCCGGGCCGTGTATACGCCGAAGCATCAATAACCAAACCCGTACTGACATCGGAAAAAGGGGTTGTCCTCTCACAAGGACTATTCCCGCGTTACAGCGATATCGATACGGCGGCTATGGCGGCGGCTGGCCTCGACCTTGCGGTACGTAACGCAATCGCGGCAGGTGTAGACCTCAATCAACTCGCTCTGCTCGACAATTTCTGTTGGTGCTCATCCGATGAACCGGAGCGTCTGGGTCAGTTAAAACGTGCCGTTGAAACCATCTACGAGATGGCGGTGAAATATGAAACACCGTTCATTTCCGGCAAAGACAGCATGTTCAACGACTTCAAGGGATTCGACGCCAACGGCAAAGCCGTTAAAATCTCTGCACCGCCAACATTGCTTGTTTCTAGCATCGGTGTAATCCCGAACGTCGACCGCGCAATTTCCCTCGCACCAAAAGCAGTGGGTGATCTTGTCTATCTATTGGGTGAAACCAAGGACGAACTCGGTGCTTCGGAATATTACGATCTGCACAACGAGCTCGGTAACAATGTGCCTGAAACGGACAGCCATCAAAACCTGCGTCTTTATAAGCTCTATGGACGCGCATCCCGCGACAAACTTATCGCATCGGCTTATGCGCTAAACTACGGCGGCTTAGGCGTGGCTCTGGCAAAGAAAGCAATCGCAAGCCAAATGGGCATGGACATCGACCTTTCGGGCATAGACCTATCCGCGGAAAAAGCGCTCTACTCCGAAAGTACGGGCCGTATCCTCGTGACCGTCGCACCGCAAAACAAAGCCAAGTTCGAAAAGAACTTCAAAGGCTTCGAACATTGCATCCATATCGGCCATGTTGCCTACGGCAATACACTCAACATCCAGAATGTGTTGAAAGCCGATATTGAGAAATTAGATAAAGCATATAAAGCGCCACTTAAGGATTATTAAGCAGGACTAGAAATGACAGCAAACGCCCTCATACTCGCCGGATACGGCATTAACTGCGAAGAAGAAACCCTTCACGCTTTCGAATATTGCGGCCTAAAAGGCTCAATACGGCATATCAACGATGTCATCGAAAACCCGAAGGAACTGGACAATGCACAAATCCTCGCCATTCCCGGCGGGTTTTCCTACGGCGATGATACAGGCGCAGGAAACGCCTATGCCCAGAAAATGAAACTGGCGCTTTGGGAAAAGCTGCAAGAATTCGTAGCCCGCGACACGCTCACAATCGGTATCTGCAACGGTTGCCAAATTACGGCCAATCTCGGCCTTGTCCCTGCGTTTGACAACAATTACGGCGAACGCCTTGTTGCCGTCACGCACAACCTGACTGCGCGTTACCAATGCCGGTGGATCGACCTGAAAGTCACATCCGATTCTCCATGGATGGAGGGGATCGAGAGCATGCACATCCCCGTCGCGCATGGTGAAGGCCGTTTTATGATGAGCGATGACACATTACAAAAGCTACAGGATAACGGTCAGGTTGCCGCTATATACACAAAAGACGGCGAAGCGGCGAATGGCGAGTTTCCTTACAACCCGAATGGTTCTGTCGCAGACATTGCAGGTATTACGGATGGTTCGGGCCGTGTCCTGACACTTATGCCTCACCCTGAACGTGGCATGTTCACATGGCAACGAGACGACTACATGGAAACCAAGGACAAAGCGCAACGCGAAGGAAAAACGCTTCCTGAAACGGCAGACGGCATCCTGTTATTCCAGAATGCCGCCCGTTATTTTGAAATTGCACAAAAAAAGACCGCTTAAACTAGTCCCCTGATTGGTGCGTTTCGATTCTCTTTTCTTTACGCCCTTCTTGGGAGTTTCCTGATTCTTCATCTTTACGACGAACAAACGGGTTCTCACCAAAACGGTTGAAGTTCGGCTCTGAAGGTTGAACCGCAAAATAGATAAATACGGCATTACCGAGCAACGGAATAAAGTTGATAAGCACCCACCAACCGGTACGGCCAATATCATGCATACGACGAACAGCAACCGCTAAGCCTGGAATAAACAAAGCCAAACTTACAACTGAAGAAAGCAAACCCGTATCACCAGAAGCGAGGCTGCCATCCGCGATACCTGCTACAAGGTTGAGAACGAACGAAAACAACGTCCAATACCAGAACTCATAACGCGCAGAACGTTCTTTAAAATTGAAATACCAAGTAAAGCCCTTGGTAACGGCATAAGCGAAATCATCCATGAATTTTCCCCCAAAGTATTTAGAATTAAGCCGCAGCTTTGCGATATTCTACAATACGATGCTCCATTTCAGAACGGAAATGTTTGATTAATCCTTGAACAGGCCATGCCGCAGCATCACCAAGCGCACAAATCGTATGGCCTTCGATCTCCTTCGTGACATCGTAAAGCATATCGATTTCGTCAATCGTCGCATTCCCCGCAACCATGCGCTTCATCACACGCCACAGCCACCCTGCACCTTCACGGCATGGCGTACATTGGCCGCAACTTTCATGCATATAGAACTGTGATAGACGGCAAATCGCCTGAATAACGTCGGTCGATTGGTCCATCACAATCACACCGGCAGTACCAAGCCCCGTCCCAACCTCTTTCAATGAATCAAAATCCATATGGATGGAATCACAAACATCTTTTGGCATCAAAGGTGTAGACGAACCACCCGGAATAACCGCTTTCAGGTTGTCCCAACCGCCGCGTACGCCGCCGCAATGTTTCTCGATAAGCTCCTTAAGCGGAATACCCATCTCTTCTTCGACGTTACAGGGCTGATTCACGTGCCCCGAAATACAGAACAGCTTCGTACCTGCGTTTTTCTCGTTCAAACCAAGATTCGCAAACCAGCTTCCGCCGCGTCGAAGAATTGTCGGTACAACCGCAATCGTTTCAACGTTGTTTACTGTGGTCGGACAAGAATACAAACCTGCCATCGCCGGAAACGGTGGCTTGTTCCGTGGTTGACCTTTTTTACCTTCGATCGATTCAATCAACGCGGTTTCTTCACCGCAAATATACGCGCCCGCTCCGCGGTGCATAATAACGTCAAAATCCCAACCCGTACCTGCGGCATTCTTACCAAGCAAGCCTTTGTCATATGCTTCCTCGATCGCCTTCCACATGGCCGAATTCTCATTGTAATACTCACCGCGCACATAAATATATGCGGCATGCGCACCCATCGCGAAACCTGCAATCAAACAGCCTTCAAGCAATTTATGAGGTTCGTTACGTAAGATATCGCGATCTTTACATGTTCCGGGCTCCGACTCGTCGGCATTCACGACCAGATAATGCGGACGACCATCTGATTCTTTGGGCATAAAGGACCACTTCATGCCGGTCGGGAAACCCGCACCGCCACGACCACGCAGGCCAGAGGATTTCATCTCTTCAATGATCCACTCTTTGCCCTTCTTGATGATGTCCTTGGTTTTATCCCAGTCACCACGTTTCTCGGCAGCTTTAAGGTCAGGACCTTCAAAACCGTAGATATTGGTAAAAATTCTGTCGGAATCGCTCAGCATTTAAACAATCCCCGCTTTCTTGGCTTCTTTTTCCAATGAAGTCGGACCAGTAATCGCCATAGACGCCTTTCGGCCTTTCTGCGAACCGATCTTCGGCTTCAAACCTTCGGCAAGAACATCAAGCAACTCTTTCATAGAATCGGCCGTCAGGTCTTCGTAATAATCATCGTTAATCTGTACCATCGGCGCATTCACACACGCCCCAAGGCATTCAACTTCCATCAATGTAAACAAGCCGTCTTTCGTTGTTTCATTCATGCCGATACCCAAATGGTCCTTACACGCATTCACAACATCATCCGACCCGCACAACCAACACGGCGTCGTGGTGCAAAGCTGCACAAGGTATTTACCGACAGGGGCCATGTTGTACATGGAATAGAAACTGCACACTTCGTATACCTTCATCTCCGGCATATCGAGCACTTCGGCAATATGATCCATCGCCGCGCGGGGAATCCATCCGCCATAAGGAGGATCGGCCTTTGCGCCCTCTTCCGCAACCTGACGCTGCGCGAGGTCCAACAATGGCATAACCGCTGACTGCTGCTTTCCTTTCGGATACAGCGCAATCAACTTTTCAACCTGCTTCTTGTTTGCTTTTGAAAACTCAAAGCTCTCAGGCTGATAATCGGCATGAAGTTCAAATGGCTTTTTCATTTATCTATCAATCTCTCCGAAAACAATATCGAGTGAACCGATGATCGAAACCGTATCGGCCAACTGATGTCCTTTGCTCATGAAATCGAGCGCTTGCAAATGTGTAAACCCGGGAGCACGTATACGGCAACGGTACGGACGATTTGTCCCATCAGAAACAAGGAACACGCCGAACTCACCCTTTGGCGCCTCAACGGCCGTGTATGTCTCCCCTGCAGGCACGTGATACCCTTCGGTGTACAGCTTGAAATGGTGAATCATCGCTTCCATCGATGACTTCATCTCCGCACGCGGCGGCGGGCAAACCTTATAGTCGTTCGACTTACAATGTCCGTCAGGCATATTTTCTATCGCCTGTTTCATAATCTTGATTGATTCATACATCTCGGCCATACGCACCAGATAGCGCGCATAACAATCGCCTGTCTTACCGACCGGAATATCAAAATCGAAATCTTCGTATGAATCGTATGGCTGGCTCTTACGCAAATCCCAAGCCACGCCTGAACCGCGCAACATTGGTCCGCTAAAGCCCCAGTCAAAAGCGTCCTCTTTCGAAACAGTCCCGATATCCACCGTACGCTGTTTGAAAATACGGTTTTCAGTCAGCAAAGATTCCATATCATTCAGGAACTTAGGCAACTCGTCGCACCACTGGCCGATATCATCAAGCAATCCGGCAGGTAAGTCCTGCGCGACACCACCGGGGCGGAAATAGTTAGCATGCAGACGTGCGCCGCAAACACGCTCATAAAATTCCATACCCTTCTCACGCTCTTCGAAGCCCCAAAGCGCAGGCGTCAAAGCGCCAACATCCAATGCAAATGTCGTGATGTTCAGAATATGGTTCAACACACGGCCGAGCTCGCAAAACAGAACGCGAATATACTGCGCACGTTTCGGCGGGGTAATACCGAGCAATTTCTCGGTCGCCAGAGCAAACGCATGCTCCTGATTCATCGGTGCGACATAATCCAGGCGGTCAAAATACGGCACTGCTTGCGTGTAAGTTTTATGCTCGATCAGCTTCTCTGTTCCACGATGCAAAAGACCGATATGCGGGTCTGCACGCTCAACGATCTCGCCTTCCATCTCCAGAACAAGACGCAAAACACCGTGCGCTGCAGGGTGCTGCGGCCCGAAATTCATTGTATAGGGCTTGATCTGTGTCTCTTCAGAGATATCGACTGTATTCTTTTCAGCACTCATTTTTGCTGTTCCCTCGCGGCCTCTGTGCCGTGCTCTTGTGTCATCGCTTTCTCATCACCCGGCAACTGAACATCGGTAATTCCTTCCCACGGTGAAAGCGTGTCAAAATTACGAAACTCCTGAGTCAGCTCAACCGGCTCATACACCACACGCTTAAGCTCATCGTCATAACGAAGCTCCACATGCCCAGTTAACGGGAAATCTTTACGCTGCGGATGTCCTTCAAAACCGTAATCCGTCAAAATACGGCGAAGGTCCGTATTACCGTCAAACAGAACGCCGTACATATCCCAAACTTCACGTTCATACCATCCCGCGCAGCTGAAAATATCTGTCACGCTCGGGATCGGCTGCTCTTCACTCGTAAAGACACTGACCCGCGCACGGTGATTGTGACGCAAAGACAACAAGTTATAGACAACTTCGAAACGTTCGGGCTTTTCGGGGTAATCAACACCACAAATATCGATCAACACACGGAAATAACATTCCTTATCGTCACGCAAGAAGTTCAGAATGCGCTTAATCTCGGACGGTTTTGCGTGCAGTTTCAGCTCATGATGATCAAAGTCATAACCATTCAAGCTGTCGCCCATAGTCTCTTCGATATAATCTGCAAGATCTTTTAAAGCTTCCATTGCCCGACTACCTCGCGATGCGCGTATCTTCGCGCTGAATTTTCTTTTGAAGCTGCAACAGACCGTAGACCAAAGCTTCTGCAGTCGGTGGACAACCCGGGATATAGATATCAACGGGCACAATACGGTCACAGCCACGAACTACAGAATAGGAATAGTGATAGTACCCGCCGCCATTCGCGCAAGACCCCATGGACACAACCCAACGTGGCTCGGGCATCTGGTCATATACACGGCGCAGCGCAGGCGCCATCTTGTTCGTTAATGTCCCCGCCACAATCATAACGTCGGATTGACGTGGGCTTGGGCGCGGGATCATGCCAAAACGGTCAAGGTCATAACGGCTCATATAGGCGTGGATCATTTCCACAGCACAGCAAGCGAGACCGAAAGTCATCGGCCACAGTGAGCCTGTACGCGCCCAGTCAAAAAGAGCGTCAGCACTGGTCAACAACACACCTTTTTCTTCCAGTGTTTTTGATATGGCCTGCGGGACAATGTCCTGCTCCTCCGGCAGAGGAACATCAATGCCTGTGCGGAAATCATACTCTGGCGCGGTTATAATCTTTTTATCGTGACCCATAAAATATTCGCTTCAGGCGTTACTCCCAATCGAGCGCGCCTTTCTTCCATTCATAAATAAAACCGACAGTCAAAATGCCAAGAAATACGACCATCGACCAAAAACCGAAAATGCCGATTTCCCCGAGCGAAATGGCCCAAGGGAACAGAAAAGCAATTTCCAGATCAAAGATAATAAACAGCAAAGTAACGAGGTAAAACCGCACATCAAACTTGTTGCGTGAATCAGAAAACGCATCAAAACCACACTCATACGCGGATAATTTGTCCGGATCGGGGTTTTGTTTACCAAACAACAATGATCCCAAAATCATCACGACAGACAATCCGGCTGCGATGAAAATAAATATCAAAATCGGCAGATAATTTATGAGGAGTTCTTCTGAAGCCATAACCTAAACTTTGACCTTAAATATCAGGGTTTAGGAATACGCCATAATGATATGGATTGCAAAGGCTAAAGCCTGATTTTTTTCAATTTATTAAGCTCAGCCAGACTGAATATCAAGATACATTTTAGGGGCCAGAATTTTGTCCAACTGTTTCAAAAAATCAACAGGCGTGAATGGTTTGGCTATATAGCCCGCAGCCCCGAGACTTATCGACTTCTTAATCTCCGTGACAGCCCGCTCCCCCGTCAACATGATCACAGGAATATCGGCGGTTTGTTTGTTACCCTTAAGTACGCGTAACATATCGTGACCGTCACCTTTGGGCATATACCGATCAAGAATAACAGCATCATAATGACGCACAGCAATACTGTTCATTCCCTTTTCAATGGTAATAGCCCCGTGGCCGACAGCACCGGAACGTCTCAAAATTTCCTTAATGATTTCTAGCATCGTGGGATCATCATCCACGATCAGGACTTTTTTGCCCTTTAATGAATATGTCATGACATCTTTAATTATATCAAAAGACGCTTAACCAACCTTAAAGATGTAAGTGATTGTT
>CAZLTT010000022.1:6697-23881 GCA_964562515.1 uncultured Micavibrio sp. | reverse complement strand
AAAGAGGCGATCCAATACTTGCCGACCAAGTATCAGGAATATCATGAAATGCGCCTGCAGGAATTGTCGGAAGCGCCGAAACGTATGTGTTACGACGAATTCCACAGAACCAGTAAATCACACGCGGTGCGAAACCAGATTATTCGTGACGTTCGTGAAGGACGTAAACGCGGCGTGCAGATCGTCCTGACATCACAGCTTATCGACGACTTCTCGAAAGACATGGTCGACCTTGCGACCGGTGTATGGGTTTTGGGTACGGCGATTTCCGATAAAGCCGTTGATGATGTGGTTGACCGTTTTGGTCTGACCGATACAGCCAAAGCAGTTATCCGTCACAAACTGACCGGACCGAAATCGATTGGTGCGCCGTGTCTGTTCGTTCTGGGTTCGACCGACGGCCGTTACGAGCAACACCTCTATAACACGCTTGGCCCGATTGAATTGTGGGCGCTGTCTACATCCGCGGAAGACGTCGCTATCAGAAGCCGCCTGTACAACAAGCTTGGCGCGAGCCGTGCCAGACAAATGTTGGCGTCCGCCTATCCGGGAGGGAGCGCCCGAAGTGAAATCCGCCGCCGCGTGCTTGCACGAAGCGAAGAAAGCGATGCGCGAGCCGCCATGATCAGTGCGATTATCGAAGAGATTGTTGATGAGCTTGTCGAGGAAAGTAAAAACTCTCAGCAAGCCGAACTCGGTAAACGTATCAAGCTGATGTAGGGAATGCGTTGGAGCGAGTCAGTTTATGAGCGATGAATTATCAGCCGATGAAGAAGCCGTTGTTAACAGTACGGAAATGGTTGACCGTGCTGAACGGAAACGGCTGAAAGAAGAAAAGAAAAAGGCCGAGCAGGAAAAGAAGAAAAAGCTCAGTCCCGCCGACGAAGAGATTGAGGCCGCTCTCGCCAACAGTAAATTGGCAGAAGCCCAGCGCCTTAAGAAGAAAAAATACTTCAATTACGGTATGTATGTCATCGGCCTGACGTTTGTCATCTGGGCCTATGACTTCCTGTTCGCGCCATATACAGCCGATATGAAATACGGGATTTGTCGTGTTTATCTCGAATTAAACCTGCAATATCCGCAAGATTTACGTATCAGTACCGTTGATGATTACGGCACATATACGCGAATTTGGTATACGCAGCTTGATGCATTCGGTGAGTACCGTATGGAACAAATTCAATGTAATTACATCGCCGACCCGGTGACAGGGATGAAGATTGAGAAAATCACCATTAACCGCCGCGAAGTTGATCCTGCGAAGGTTGCACGTTTCAATACGTCCATTCCTGTCATCATCAAACATCCGCCGTCACTGGAAATTCCATCACCACTGGCTGACAGCTTGGCAGGGTTGCAGATCAACACCGACGCATTCCGCTTCCAGTTGAATGTTAAAGGCTTGAATTAATTCCAAAAGCCCTACATTGAATCTCTCAATACGGATTTTCGAGAGGCTTACACCATGAAATATAAAAAATTAGGGCGCACAGATATCGATGTGAGCTTGATTTGTCTTGGCACCATGACCTGGGGGCGGCAAAACACCGAGGCCGAGGGTCACGAGCAAATGGATTATGCGCTCGATCAGGGTGTGAATTTCTGGGATACCGCGGAGATGTACGCGATCCCGCCTACGGCAGAAACATACGGCAAGACCGAAGAAATTATCGGCACATGGTTTGCCAAAACCGGCCGCCGTGAGGACGTTGTTCTGGCCACCAAAATCGCAGGGCCGGGCTTAGGCTGGGTCAGAGGCGGGCAAAACAAAATTGACCGCAAGAATATTCTGGAGGCGGTCGAATCATCCCTGCGACGCCTTCAAACCGATTATATCGATCTGTATCAGCTGCACTGGCCGAACCGCGGGTCGTATCATTTTTCGCAACACTGGAATTATAAAGCAGCGTTTGAACGCGAGGCCGTAGAAGAAAACTTCATAGAGGTTTTAGAAACCTTGGATGAATGTATTCGTGCCGGAAAAATTCGCCATATCGGACTTTCAGATGAGACCGAATGGGGCACCATGAAATATCTGGAACTGGCTGAAAAGCATAGCTTGCCGAGAATGCAATCTGTGCAGAATGAGTATTCGCTAACGTGCAGGCTTTTCGAGCCGGGCTTTGGTGAAATTGCCATGGCCGAAGATTGTGGCCTACTTGCATGGTCTCCGCTCGCCGCAGGTATGTTGAGCGGAAAATATCTGGACGGTGCTCGCCCCGATGGCACACGATGGACATTATTGTCCTCTAAGCCCGCACGTGACACTGCACAAGCCAACGAGGCCGTTAAACGATACATCGCCGTAGCCAATAAACACGGTTTAGATGTAACTCAAATGGCGCTTGCCTTTGTGAACTCACGACCATTCGTTACCGCAAATATCATCGGCGCGACATCAATGGAGCAACTTAAATCAAACATTGCTTCGATTGATATCGACCTATCAAATGATGTCTTAGAGGACATAGAAGCCGTCTATAAGGACTTCTCTATTCCCTACTAAATAACTTCGTCGATTTCGAGCGGATACACACCCGCAATTCCGAGATATTGAATATCCATTCGGCTGCCGCGATTTTGCGCTGTATTGACTGCGGCGATGTCGAGGCGCTGATCAATACCCATTGCCGCGGCGCTTGCGAAATCGGTAAGGAATAAAATGCGTATGCCCTCGATCGTTATCTCTTTCTCCGACGGTGTTCTGCCGCGGGGTTTAATTTCCCTACCGCAAAACTTAATCGCATCTTCGGGTTGTGCATCGTAAATGTAGATATTTTTAAGGTCCATGATTGTACTCCGTTCCCTTATGTGGGCGGGCACAATACGCCTCTAAAATCTGAATGCAAGAAAAAATTATCGAGGGAGTAGAATCCAGTACTGACCGCGGGATTTCATCGGTCCGGCTATAGCTTCCGCGCGCTCGCCGAAGCCCCAAAATACGTCGCCGCGCACTGCACCACGGATTGCACCGCCGGTATCTTGTGCGACCATCAAGCGTCGAATTTTACCAACACTTGCAGACGGAGGTTCGATATCCGTCCAGACCGGAACGCCGTAAGATATTAGGGAGCGGTCAATCGCGAGAGAGCGACCGGCAGTTAATGCGACGCCTTCTCCGCCCAACGGTCCTTCACCATCCAGTTCGCGGAAAAAGACATAGGACGCGTTCGTATTCATAATCTCATCAGCTTGCGCCGGATGTTTTTCGAGCCATGCACGGATCGTTTGCAGAGAGACTTCTTCTTTAGTGAGTTCGCCGCGCTCGATCAGCTCACGCCCGATGGCGTAATAGACATGGCCATTCTGACCCGCATAACCAATACGCATGACATTGCCGTCATTTAATTGCACGACGCCCGAGCCCTGAATCTGTACGAAGAACGCATCGACCGGATCATCGACCCAGACAAGCACTTCCTGATTATGCGGCCAGTTACCCGCAACGATCTGTTCTCTGGATTCGTAAGGTTTCAGCTTTCCGTCTATGACGCGTCCTGCAATGCGGCGGCCCTTTAAGTCGTCACGGAATTCGCCGAGCTGCACCATGACAAGGTCATCGGGGCGTTTATAAAGCGGTGTTTGATATGGTCCGTATTTCTGCAAAGACCCTTTGAGGGAGGCTTCATAATAGCCCGTAAACAAACCGTCGGCATCGCCAGCATCACTGACCAGATATGGCGTGAAGCGGTTTTCAATAAAGGTTTTTGCGTTTTGCGGTTGGATATTCATCGCGCTGCGGCAGATCGGCTGCCAGTCGCCATATGTCCCCGCTTGCGTTAACGGGCCTAACGCTTTGTCGGCCGGCTTTTTAAGGATACGTTCGCAAGATTTTTTGAAAGCCGGAATGAAGCTGTGTAAATCATCCTGCCCCCAACCGGGAAGTGCGGCAAAGGATGTTTCTTTCAAACGTAATTCAACAGGCTTTTCGGTGTCTTTTGACGGAACCGTTTCACATGCGCTGACAAGCAAAATGCATAAACATAAAAGAATTCTCATGCGTCATATTTAACACATGCAATACGGTGCAAAAACGATTTTTAGTGGGAGTCGGGAACTAATTCGTTATCGTCTTCGATATCGCCGCGCGTTTCAAAGACAAGCCATGCAGGATCTTTTGAGCGGATCTCACGACCGAATGTCCAGATATCGTTCATCTTGGTCACTTTGTCCGGATCGCCGGCAATGGTGTTGCCTTCTTCGTCACGTGTGACGCTTGTTTCATCGGCTGTGAATTTCACAGTGATAAAGGCTTTTTTGCCCTCAATGCGGGCCTGCGTAATCAAGGCTTTACGAATGGCATGGATATCGGTGACTTGTGTTTCCTTGCGCTCTTCACGGTCTGTGATGGCGGCATCAAATGCCTTATACACATCATCGGCGAGCAGATTTTTCAAGGCGTCGCGATCTCCGGCAGCAAATGCCTCAACGATCATTGCAAAGGCATCCTGACATCCTTGCAGGAAGAATTCGATATCGAAGTCGCGGTCTGATTTTGCGATTTCAATGAGGCCATTTTCAGCTGTCTTATTATCAACGCCGAAGCTTTCGTGCGGATTATCGACAAGTGCGATGATTTGCTCTTCCGCGCTGCTGTAACGGTCACCATGATCCATTTCAGGCTTGGTGCTGTCTTTGTTTTCAGTGCCGGAATACGGGTTGGGACGCTCGAAATCTTCCTCGCTTCCCGTGCCCAGAATGTTTCTTAACCAGAACACAAGACCGGCGGCTACTAATGCGTAAACGAGTAAATCTGCAGGCAAAATCTTGAACCTTTTGTTTTCTTGCTCATATATAGTGCAATATGTTCATTTTAACATACTTTGTCCAACAAAAGCTTGATAAAAGCAGTTAAATGCAAGGATACTGCTTTATTCTTCCTCTGAAAAAATTTAATGATTTGAAAAGCTTATGCCGTTTTTTGCGATTTTTATAGTTATTCCCCTGCTAGAGCTGATGGTCTTTGCCTCCGTCGGCGAGCATATCGGTCTGTTTACGACTCTTTTGCTCGCGTTGCTGACAGCGATTATCGGCGGGGCCATTGTGAAATATCAGGGTGTGCAAACATTATTTGCCTTACGTACATCGGTTAATCGCGGCGAAATGCCGCTTGATAAGATCTTTGACGGGTTTTGCCTCGTCGCGGCGGGTGCATTGCTGATTACACCCGGTTTTATTACGGATACGATCGGCTTTGCTTTACTCGTGCCCGCTTTTCGGAGCTTTTTACGCCATATCGTCAAGAACCACACCCAATGGACCGTAACGAGCCCACATGGCGGAGGCAGTCGAGCACGCCCTCACGACCCGACGGTTATCGAAGGGGAATACGAAAATCTTGATGAAGATAACCCCGACAAAGGCTCTTTACGATGATTGATGGTTTTCAGCAAACGTGATAATTCAATAGAGAGATTAAGGATTTAGTATTATGAGCGATGAAAACGCCCAACAAACAGCCCCCGAAAGCCAACTGAACATTCTCGCGCAATATGTTCGCGATGTGTCTTTTGAAAACCCGTTAGCACCGGACAGCTTGCGTTCCGAGCGCGGCAACCCAAGCATGGATATCAATATCGGTGTCGATGCGCGCAAAATTCCCGATGACAAAATGGAAAACATGTATGAGTCCATTATCAATTTGCGCGCCGTTGCCCGTCCGCAAGAAGGTGACCCGCTTTTTATACTCGAGCTGCAATACGGAATGACTGTTTTACTGAACGATATTCCGGAAGAAAACCATCACCCGATCCTGTTGATCGAGGTACCACGTTTGGCGTTTCCGTTCGTGCGTCAAATTGTCAGTGACATGACATCCCAAGGCGGCTTTCCGCCGTTGATGTTGAACCCTGTAGATTTCCAGTCTTTGTACATGGAGCGTTTCAAGAATGAAATTGACGCTGCGCGTGTGGAAGAGGCTGATAAGCCTAAAAAGGCGAAAGAGAAAAAATAGAGTTTTTATAGCTTGAAGGAGTCATAACAATGAGAATTTTACTATCTATTGTATTGCTAACAGGGTTTGCCGTTTCACTGAGCGCCTGTAACACCGTAGAAGGTTTTGGCCGTGATCTGGAACGCGCCGGTGAAAGCATTCAAAGCCACAATTAATTCGCGATTTTTGACCAAATGGGGTCTGACAGCTCGTTAAGTAAATCTTGATGAGCGGCTTTTTCCTCATCTGATGCCTTGTGCTCACGTGGCTCCCTGAAGGTTCTTTTAACAGAGGCCTGCGCCTGATCGCGGGCCTTTTTGCTTTCCGCTGCAAGCCCAAGCCCATGCTGACGACCGCCTAATAGCTCCAGATACACTTCTGCCAACAACTCGGAGTCAAGCAGCGCGCCGTGATATGTACGCTCGGTGTTATCAATGCCAAAACGGCGACAGAGCGCGTCCAGATTAGCGGGCGAGCCAGGGAATTTTTTGCGCGCCATGGCCAAGGTATCAATAACATTGCCCCAACCGATTGCGGCATGACCAACCTTTGCCAGTTCAGCGTTCAGGAATTTCATATCGAATTCGGCGTTATGAATGACGAGCTTTCCGCCTTCGATAAAATCCAGAAACTCTGTATAAACCTGAGCAAATACCGGCTTATCTGCCACGAATTCGTTGGTGATGCCGTGCACCGCAATCGCATCTTCAGGAATTTCACGTTCCGGATTGATGTAGAGTTGCAGGGTGTTACCCGTAGGCACATGGTTCATGCATTCAACACATCCGATCTCGATGATGCGGTGACCGTCATGCGGGTCCATGCCCGTGGTTTCAGTATCGAGTACAATCTCTTTCATATCTTACAGTCCCTGACTTTCAAGCCAGTCCTCAAAAAACATGCGGGCATGTACATTGAGCGGCTCGATATATTCTTTGGTATCTTTACGAAGTAAATCAATGCCGACAATCGGATTGTCGCCAGTAATCTGGGAGTGAAGCATAACAAACCATTCTTCGAGCTGGTCTGCCTGAATTTCGGGATGGCATTGCAGAGCCATAACATGATCGCCATAGCTGAAAATCTGGTTTTCATACAATTCTGACGATGCGAGGCGAGTTGCACCTTCGGGCAATTTGAATGTATCGCCATGCCAATGGAACATGTTGGTATGCGCACCATCCAGATGTCTGGCGGGTGTTTTCATACCGTCTTCATTTACGGTGATCGGGAACCAACCCAACTCCTTTCCACTATCGCCTTTAAAGGATTCTTCGCCCAGGGCCGTTGCAATGATCTGTGCGCCCAGACATATACCGAGGGTCGGCTTGCCTGCTTCGATGCGGGCTTTGACCAAATCGACTTCTGTCTGCACGAACGGAAAATCGTTCTTTTGATAAACACCGATGGGGCCGCCCATAATAATCAGAAGCTCGGGGCTGATGGCATCAACACCATGCAACCCACGGCGCGGCGTGTTCCACCGCTCTATATCAAAGCCGCGATCAAACAGGACATCGCCCATAATAGCGAGCCCTTCACATTGCAGATGTGTAAAAATAAGCGCGTGCTTACCCATGATGTTCTTTCTTTACTTGTTCTTGTTTTTTATCGGCGCGCAATGCGACCAACACCTTCTTTAATTCCTTCATAGTATAAGCACGTCCCAGTCCGCTATGAATTACAAAATCCGCGCGGGCAACTTTTTCACCATCCGGCATTTGGCTTTGCAAAATTCCTTCAAGTTTTTCGGGTGTCATCTTCGGACGAGAAAGAACGCGCCTAGCCTGTAAAAATGCAGGGGCAGTTACAACCATGGTGTAGTCAACACGTTTGTCAGCGCCCGTTTCGAACAGTAAGGGTATATCAAGGGCGACGATATCCTTACCCATAGCACGATGCTTTTTAATGAATTCATTTTGCGCTTTTCGAACATACGGATGGAGCACGCTTTCCAATTTTTTACGTTCGTTTTCGTTTTTAAACACCAACGCGCCCAGAACATCACGCTTCAAATATCTTTTGCTTTCCTTAAACGGATTGAGGAAATGCGTTTTGCCGTAAATTTGCGGATAGGCGAAATAGGGAAATTGCGCAGCAATTGCGAACCATGCGGGGCTTCCATATTGCAGCATGTCGCGTACGACATGGTCCGATTCATGAACCGGCACGCCCAGATGCGCAAGCATCGCACCGATGGTGGACTTGCCCATACCGATAGACCCTGTAATGCCCAAAACGATCATGCCAACACTTTCTCGTTCAGTTCATCCGTAACATCCGGCAGCAATCCGAACCATGATTTAAAGGCCGGACGTGCCTGATGGATCAACATACCAATGCCCGTGACGGTTTGCAGCCCGCGGCTCGAAGCATCTTTCAATAGCTGTGTTTGCAGCGGCGCATAGACAATATCATTGACCAACGCCGTGTCGGGTAACGCGGCTAAATCTATATCCAGAGCCGCTTGTCCATCCATGCCTAAAGATGTTGCATTGACGAGCAAATCGATACCTTCCAAAACGGATGAGCGATTGTCCCAATCTTCAACGACAATTAAATCGCTGACGAATGCAATATCGGATGCCAGTTTCTCGGCACGTTCCCGTGTGCGGTTCAGCAAGATAATTTGTTCGATCTCCTCACCGATCAGTGCGCTCGCGATTGCGCGTGTTGCGCCACCTGCACCTAAAACAACAGCGCGCTTTCCCGAAAATTCGAAGTCTGCGGTGTTTCCAAGAATATTATGAATGAAGCCGAAACCGTCAGTGTTCTGACCGTGCAGCTTTCCGTCCTGAATGGTGACGGTGTTCACCGCCCCGATCACTTGGGCGTTATGACTGACTTCATCGCAATATTCGATGATGGATTCTTTATGCGGGATCGTCACATTGAATCCGGCATAGCCCGCGTCAATCAACTGGCTTATCCCGTCTTTCAAATTTTCGGGGGCAATATCTATCGTCCCGTAATCGCCGTCAAAACCATATTTCTCGATCCAGTAATTATGGATCAGTGGTGATTTGGAATGTTTGATTGGGTGGCCGATGACGCCTGCCTTAATGTGCTCGCTCATAGGCTTAACCCCTGCTCATCCTCAAGATACTGCAGTAAAGGCAATAACGGCATGCCCTGCACGGTGAAGAAATCCCCTTCGATTTTTTCGAACAAACGCGCGCCCAAGGCTTCTATTTCATATGCACCAACGGACCGCGTAAGCGCTTCCCCCGCATGTTCGCAATAGACATCCAACGCCTCATCGCTGACATCTTTCATCGTCAATGCGGCCGCATCGGTATGTGACCAAAGAATGTCCTCGTCCCTTACAACGCTGACGGCCGAGATCAAATAATGGGTTTTACCGCGTAAGAATTGCAGCTTTTCTTTTGCGGCTTTTTGATCAACCGCCTTTGTCAGCATCTCCCCGTCGCAGCCCAAGACCTGATCCGATCCGATAACAAGCCTGCCGCTATGTTGTTTTGAAATTGCCAATGCTTTTTCCTGCGCAAGCATAAGGGCAATTTCGCGCGGTGCATTTTGCTGCGCTTTTGCGTTCTCAGTCAGCGTGTCTTCATCCAGTTCGGCAGGGATGGATTCGAAGTCTATATTGACCGCTTGCAGCATGTTTTGCCGCGCTATGCTTTTGGATGCGAGGATTAAGGTCATGGCGGCAATACCCCGTCATCGGGATCTTTTTGCTCCTGAAAACTTTGCAACAATGCCAGAATCTCTGCTGCGGTTTCTTCGATCGAGCGTTTGGTCACGTCAATTACCGGCCACCCTTTTTTACTAAACAGGCGGCGGGCGTTACGGACTTCTTCTTCGATATTTTCGAGGTCCAAATAAGCATTTTCCTCGATATGAGCAGGGACTGAGTCTTCCTTGGCATGCAAGCGCGTGCGGCGTAGCTGCATTAGACGTTCGGGCGCAGCAGTCAGCCCGACATACATTGTATCTTTTAAGGACAGTTTTTCATCCGGTACATCAACACCGGGCACGAGCGGGATATTCGCCGCTTTTATCCCCCGACGCGCCAAAAAGACCGATGTCGGTGTTTTGGATGTTCGCGACACGCCGACCAAAATCACATCTGCTTTTGATAAGCCTTTTAGCGTTTTGCCGTCATCATGCCGCATGGCGTAATCAATCGCCTCGACACGTTTGAAATACGCATCATCCATCGCATGCTGCAGCCCCGGAACGCCGACTGCGTGCTCACCCAGATAGGAAGACAGGCTGCGGATAATCGGATCAAGTACGGCGACACACGGAATCCCTAAATCCTCGCAAAAATCCTGAAGACGGCGGCGCATTTTGCGGTCGACCAGCGTGAAAATGACCGGTCCGGGGGATTCCTTAATCCGCGCAATCACCCGTTCCAATTGACGTTCGGAGCGTACGAGCGGCCAGAATTTTTGAATAGGCTCGATATGTTCGAACTGTGCCAGACATGCACGAGCTAGCCCGAGCAAGGTCGTTCCTGTCGCATCGGAAACCAAATGCAAGTGAAATTGCTTGGATTCAGCTTCGGATGAATTGTTATCGCTTTTCAACATGCCGCTATCCTAGCAGGACGGGCGTGCTTGAAAAGGCTTTTTAGACAATAGATTTAATGATGTGTTTCTTCTGCGTCCGGCGTAAATTGACCATCCGGGAAAATCTTCATCGCCAGATCGGCATCGCGGAATGGCACGTCCTGAATCAGCGTTACTTTCAAATCATAGAGAATTTGCATGAAGTGCGCCTGATTGATCTCATCATTCAGACCGGCATATTTAGGATTGCGCATAATATCCATGCCCTCGCCTTGCAAATACGCCGTTTTGTCGGGAAGACAGGAAAGAATTTCAATATCCACTGCACGCAAAGACGCATCGCCGAAACTTTGATAGCCGTCTAGGTGGTCCTGAACAACCGCATCCAGATAGTTCAATGTTTCATGATCGCAGGCGTTAACGCGTGCATCGCTGTTAAACCATTGTTGGAACGCGGCAAATAGAGCTTTGCGGGTGAAAAGGGAACTCGACGGATCACGCTCCAGATGGGCAGAAAAACGCATTGCGATATCGCCATCGTTCGAGCCGATCAAGTGACGCCAAAGGTCGCCACTGCTGACCGCGCGCAATTCCCAACCAACCAGAATGCTCATTACATCGAGATCTGCCGCACGGATACGCTCCAACATCAAAACATGCTCAGGTGCATAATGTTCGTCAAACGCACCGTGACGCTTTTCTTGCCAGATATCACGCAAAGCGCGGATCATGGTCACGAGCAAGCTGTTCTTGAAGTAATCGGAGCGTACAAGCGCCGAAGGAGAAAGATTTTGATTATCGAGAATGACCAGTTTCTGCGGGACATCCATATGGAAGTCAGGACCGTCCAACGCATCCAACATAATTGACCAACCTTCTTTTTCGGCTTCCTGCAGTAATAAGCGTGCAGTCGGGCTTCCAAGCAGCTTTTGAACTGCCCAGCGCAAGACCGTGTGCTTATCTCTGTATTTCGAATCCGAAACACTCATAAGGTCATCTTCACTGTTGTCAGATGAGTCCGAGCATAGCGTATTGAGTGACCATGAGTCACACATTGAATCACAAAAATCATTTAATGAGCGGCTTAGGGGCTTGAATGTGCCCAGATCTTCATCTGCTTCCGCAACATCGGACGCAAATGTTTCAAGCCGTGCCTTTTGATATTTCGTAAAAGGATTTTTAAAAGGCGAGCCATATCTGTTCATTTTACTCTCCCCCGAACTCAGTGACGTCGAAGTAACATAAGTCTTATTCTCCGGACCCGCGGCTGAGATAAACAACGTTGGAAGCATCGCTTCCTTTATTCGTACGTTTACCATTGGCTTTTGGTGCCAGACGTTTGGCTTTTTTTGCAGACTTATCCCCGTTTTCTTGAGTTTCTTCGGGTTGTGCTGCGTAAAGTGTAACGACGTCCGCCGATGTGGCCGAGCTGAATGCATGATCCTCTCCTTGATCTGGGAAAGCAGAGCCGTGAATACGGTCTGCGGAATGACCAGTTGAAGATTGCAAGTCGTGTTCCGTTTCGCGGAAAGAACGCTCGAACTTGATAAACCAAAGGAAATTGGCGTTTGAGCGGTCGCGAATGTCCGTGAAAATCGGGTCTTCCATGATTGTCACGGCATGTTCTGCCAGGTAATTCTTGCCGAAGGGCATTTCACCCAAGGCGGCAATTAATGTCGGCGTGATGTGCTGCTCTGATTCTTCCAGTGCAAAAACATAACCTTTGTAATCTGAAAGCATCATATTGATCAGCTTTTTGTCCTGAAAACGACATCTTTCCGATAAAAACCACGCCTCAAATACTGCTGCTGCCGCTTGTCCATTATTAATTGTGCGGAAGTCCAAGAATGCCTCACGAGCAAAAGCGCGACCAAGGTCGGCCATCGGAGAGTTCTCGATACGCTCCCATGCTTCTTTTTTGCCGGAAAGCTGGAGTTCCCATGCCACGCGGATTGTAGAAACGATTAAATCCGCTACCTGCGCTCTGTTTACCAGAACCGCATTGTCCGGATGGAACATCAATGGGTGGATCAACGCGCCCTGACGGTGTTGCCAGTGACGACGGAGTTCCTGTGTCAGCAATAATTGCTGATCCGCCAGATTTTTATTCGGATTGATCAAAATTGTACCGCTCTCACGGTCATAGCAGCTCGCTTCGATCTGTGCCGAATGCTTGATTTCGATAGAATGCTCCTCAGCGCACGCCAGATAGGCTGTCGCCAAGCGGCTCTCACGCAAGGAATCCATGATGTCTTCGATGTTCAATACTGCTTCTTTAGAGACAGCGGTCATTTCCGACATCTCGGCGATAAAGTCCTCGACCTTATTCACCTGATTATGTGTGAAGCTTTTAGAAAGATTATCGATCGAATCGATTTCTTTCTTCAATGTCTCAAGCTCACCCTGCAGGATATTCATATCCGCCGCATCGAAGGACATATCGTCAACGTCTTCGTACTGGCAGTCAAAATCCATATAGAATAGTGGCTGATCGCCGATAATCGTGCTGATTACCGGTTGTGCATTATTAATTGTGTAGGCCACACGACAAGGCATTCTCGCCGCATGATTTTGACCTGTTATATCTCCAAAGGAATCGCTCATCTTTTTAAGACCCCAACCGTATTTGATGTTTTGAACCCGCACCGCGTTGAGTCGCGGCTTATGTTTCCATTATGGGGGGCAAGGTATTAACGGAACCTTTCTAAAATGCAGAAAAAACAAAGAAATACGGGGTGTTATAGAAAATACTGGCCAAATTTTAACCCTTCATTTATATTTAATTTACATATTATTTATAAACGGGGATGATTCCGGTTTTGGTTAACAAAATATAACTGTCCAAAGCCGGATTTTTTATCAAATGGGCGTGCAATCACGAATCGATTCGTTCTTTTCAATGGATACCAGTGTCGGTAACCATGAGGCCGTCTTTGCCCATGCCACGACAAGCGAAGCCCCGTCCTACCTGATTGAAAGTGATTTTTTGAATACCTCCGGCATGAATGAGGCCTTGGGCCACCGCGCGACCGGACAAATCATGACGATTGGTTGGGGGTTGGTCGACCGAGAACTCCGTGCCCTGTCACCCGACCTGTTATATAGCAGCAAGACCAAAGGGGATGAGGGCAGTTTTCTGATTTCGGGCGATATATCCGAAGAACAGGTCGCCGAAGCCCTTACAGCCGCTCGGGATGAATTCGAGAATTTTTTATCCGAAGCGGGCATCTTACATCTGGCCCATGCCCGCGACGACGGATCACGCAACCCCGGAACCGGGCTCGTAATGAGCTTTTCTTCAATTAATGGCGCGGACCCAAATATGTCAGCCGCTATATCCGAACATCTTCATCGCGATATCTACCGGCAAAAAGTCGCCATTGAACCTGTTCCGACAGAAGACGTCGCACAAATCCATTATTTCACGACCAACACTTATGCCGAGGGCGTTTTGTCCGCACTCAGAAACCCCCGCTGGTCTTCGATCCGTCCCGATGAACCTATTTTGAATGATGAAATCATCGGCCCCGAAGTAAGCCACAGTCCGATAGGTGTACAGGAAATACGCCTGTTACGCCGCGAAGCATTGGACAAGATTGCGCAAAATCCGTCTTCAGCAGGAAAAATGCTGATGCGTTTTGACATTCAGGGTTTGCACGCACTGAATAGCGTCGCCGGAATGGATGTCGCCGACGGTCATATTGATGACATGCATGCGCATATTAAGCAGATTATAAAAGACGCAGACCCCGATGCGGAAATTTTCGAGTTTGATTCCCGTACCTTGGATGTGCTGATCAATGCTGATGAAGCGCAGGCTCTTCAAATAAAACGCGACACTTATAAGGCTGTTCATGAAAGCGGTATTTTCGCGGATTTGGGTGCGGATATTCCGCGCGTGCCTCTAACCATGGCGCATGCATTTATAGAGGGTGGGACGCCTACTCCGCTCGCCTTGGAGCGTATGGAGTCTTCTTTGAATCTCTACAAAATGCACGGGGTCGCCTATTTTGATAAATCTGCTGAACATATTTTTGCCATTCCACATGATGCATCAATGAACGCGCAAATTGTTGACAACATCGATCAGAACGGTATCGGCAGCGTTCCTTTTGCGCTCAGTTCCGCCGTATTACTTGACCAAACGCAAATGCGCGATTGCTTGAAACTTCCTTTCGGGCTTTTATCCCAGCGCCTTTACGGTTACGACATGACGCAAGTTATTGCTCGCCAACAGCGTTTCAAAGATGTTCTGGAATCCGGCCTTGCCGAAGAGGATGAGGTTCTTGCCAGATTAGACGCCCCTCTTGCAGATTTTGATCAGTGGCTTGCCGCTTATGATACCTCCGACGACGAAGCGTTTAATATGCACGGCATTGCAAAGAGGCAGATTTTCCCGCGCGAAGAATTTATGACGATGTCTTTATCCAAGCGTTGGTTACCGCAAATGAACAATATTTCCAGCGAGCATTTCGAAAACGTTATGGATTTAACGATGCAGGCACAGGCCTGTAGCCGCAATATTGATGATATTTGTAAATCTTCATCCTCTTTTGCACCCGATATAGATACTTACAGAGAACTCCTTCTTGATGATATCCGCACACATGTTGCGCGCACGGAAGATCCGGTCACAAGAAAAATACAGGGCGCAGGACAAGCGTTGCGCGCCATTCATTTTATGCGTGGTTTGCGCGGAGACGATCTTTCAGGATCAGAACGCGATGCCGCATATGAAGTTGTTAAGGATACATATGAGCATGTCGGAGATCGTTTTGAAAAATTAGGGCAGCCTTACGATCATATCGGCGGGGTTCTTCACCAACTCGCTAACTCTATCGGCCTACCCGAAGATAGAGCCGAGCCAATATCTGTGCTTCAAAACGCCTTACAACAAGAAGTAACGAGAACACGGCCTTTATTTTCAGGCGATAATCTAGATAAGTTCGATGAAAATATGGCTGCGCTTGATCAGGCGCTTTCCACATTTACGGGCAGAAATTTCGCGCACACTTGGTCCGCGCCAGCTTTCGAAACAGCCGAAGCAGTAGCCTAAAATCAGTAAATCTTACTGACCAAAAGTGTCATCCAATACGGGAATATCTTCGACGAGTAATTCTTCGTCACTTAATGCTACAAAGCCTGATGCATCGACTTTGATTTTGGCTTGGAAAAGACTGTCCTTGAAAACCATACATCCTTTTAGGTTGAAACCGCCAGCATCGTCAGAATTGAGTAATTTAATAGGGAACAACATCTTTCCAATGGCTTTACGCGCAGATGGCGGCGGATCTTCTTTCCACTGAATGTCATCAACATTTTCCGTGATGATAAAACGTCCATGGCGACCGCGCACATACGTAAAGAAGAAACGCACATAATCAGCAACATTCTCTTCCTTTAGCGTAATCGGCACTGTTTGATTCAGCTTGTAGATTGGCTCATTTGTAAAATCGAGAATAGTAAAGTCGTCCAGCTTGAACGCGACATATCTGCGCATGGGCGGAACAGATGCATGATCAGCAATATCAAGTAATCGATAACCAGGGTAGAACGGCAAATCCTGCGCCAAAATAACTGTTTCAACAGGATCAAAGAGGGTACCATCAATCTCAGGATTTACCTGATCGAGAATGGTGGCGATTTCTGCCAATTCAAGTTTTGCGAAAGCTTCCTGATACATGGAATATCCGGCTTGTGAACGTCACTTCTTAAATAATTACCATAGTTTAGCGTGCCCGCATAGCGTTACGATATTATGGTAGCTGGGCTTCTGTATAAAAATGTTCACAAATTCTGAAAGAATCACAGGATAAATCAGGGATTAAGTTCTCCCTATTTCATTCGAATTTTTAAAGGGGAGTCTTCCCCATGGGGAAAAGCGAAAATCTATGGTTTGGATTTATCTGGGCGAATCATGGCGAATCCAAGCAAGTCTGCTCGATTTAAAAATGGGTGATCTGGGGGTAAAAAATGGGATAATTTCTATACCCGTGACTCACAGGCCCTACTATAAATAAAACCTTTTTAAAATATATATAAGGATTAGTATAGCGAGCTTGAGAGAAGCGTTCTTAGGGATTGAGAAGGACAGATGAGCACAGAACCAACATCGGCTTTGCAAACGGATAAACCGTTTTTGGATGCCTTGAACGGTAAGGTATCTGATCGACCGCCAATATGGTTGATGCGCCAAGCGGGAAGATATCTGCCGGAGTATCGGGAGCTGCGTGCGCAAAAAGGCGGATTTCTGGAGATGGCGTTTGATCCGCAAGCTGCGTGTGAGATTACCATGCAGCCTATTCGCCGTTATGGCTTTGATGCTGCGATTATCTTTTCCGATATTTTGACAATACCGCTGGCTTTGGGGCAGGAGCTATCATTCGTTGCGGGAGAAGGACCAAAACTTGGGGAGCTGAATGTCGGTTCGTTGAACTACACAAATTTCCCGAAACTGGATGCGGTTTATGAAGCGGTCAGTACGACCAAGTCGGCTTTGCAAAATGAAGGGTTTTCATCGACGGCACTGATCGGGTTTTGTGGTGCGCCATGGACGGTTGCGACATACATGGTTGAAGGCGGATCATCGAAAGATTTTTTCAAGACCAAGCAGATGATGATTCAAAACACCCTGAGCTTTAACTCGTTGATCAATATCTTGGTTGAGGCAAGTGCAAGCTATCTGATCAAGCAGATTGAAGCGGGCGCGGAAGC
>CAZLTT010000022.1:3952-6597 GCA_964562515.1 uncultured Micavibrio sp. | reverse complement strand
GCAAAAACATTGCAGCCGGTATTGCCGGTGCAAGGAAATTTGGATCCTGCATATTTGCTCGCGGGTGGAGATGAAATGATTTTGGCGGCTGAACAAATTATGGGTGATCTAAAAGATGGTCCATACGTATTCAATCTTGGGCATGGGGTGAATAAAGAAACACCACCTGAACATGTCGAGAAACTGGTTAATTTTGTAAAAGGTCGCTGATAAGCGAAGGAATTCATGTCTCAAAAAGTCGCTGTTGTCATGTTTAATCTGGGCGGTCCGGATTCAAAAAATGCGATCAGACCGTTTTTGATGAACTTCTTCATGGATAAAAATATCATTCGTTTGCCCATCCCTTTTCGTTGTTTTTTAGCAGCGTTTATCAGTTCACGCCGATCAAAACGTGAAGCGGGTGAAAGCTATGGAGAATTGGGCGATAAATCACCTTTACTGGAAAATTCTATTTTGCAAGCCAGGGCGCTGGAGCAGCATTTGAACGATTCACGTGAAACACAGAATGTTGAGTTCAAAACATTTATTTGTATGCGGTATTGGCACCCAATGGCGCCACAAGTTGTGCGTGAAGTCCGTGATTGGGGTGCGGATAAAATTGTGATTATGCCGCTTTATCCGCAATTTTCGACAACAACGACATGGTCGTCGTTAGAACAATGGAACAAGGCATTATTCGAAGGCGGTATAGAAATCCCGACATCAACGGTTTGTTGCTACCACGATAATGAAGGGTATGTGGAAGCGTCTGCCGAGAATATTCGCATGAAATATGAACAAGCGGAAAAGGACGGGTACGAGAAACCACGTGTTTTATTTTCCGCTCATGGGTTGCCCGAAAAGATTGTGAAGGATGGGGATCCGTATCAATGGCAATGCGAACAAAGTGCGCAAGCGATTGTTCGAAAGCTCGGTATAGATGGACTTGATTACGAATATTGTTATCAGTCCCGTGTCGGACCGCAAAAATGGATTGGTCCATCAACCGAAGAAGCGCTGCAAAAGGCGGTAGATGACGGCAAGGCCGTTATTATTTATCCGCATGCCTTCACACAGGAGCATGTGGAGACGCTTGTTGAGCTTGATATTGAATATAAAGAAGAGGCTGAAAAAATGGGTTTGCACGGATATTACCGCGCGAACACTGTTGGTGAGCATCCGGCATATATTCAGGGGCTTGGTGACATGGTGATTAAGCATATGGATCGGGAAGGCATTAAGGCCGAGCATTTTGAGTGTCCGTGTCCTTCGCAATTTGATCGTTGTTGTATGCATATGGACAATCAAGAACATGCAATGAAGGCTGCTTAAGATGCAGGAGTTTTTATCCCTCAATTATGAATGGTTGCGTGCGCTACATATAATCGCTGTCATTTCATGGATGGCGGGGATGCTTTATTTGCCGCGGCTTTTTGTTTATCACGCTGAAAGTGAAGCAGGCTCAGAGAAGTCTGAGACATTCAAAATTATGGAGCGCAGGCTGCTCAAATTTATAATGAATCCCGCTATGGGTGCGGCGTGGATATTCGGACTGTCTATGTTGTACGCCAATCCGGCAATGTTAGAGGGTCAGGGCTGGATGCATGTGAAGCTGTTGTTTGTGGTGCTGATGTCCGGTGTTCACGGCATGTTATCGGCTCAGGTGCGTAAATTCGCCAATGATCAAAACACCAAATCTGCCAAATTTTACAGGGTTTTGAACGAAGTACCGACTCTGTTGATGATCGGTATTGTCATTTTGGCCGTGGTTCAGCCTTTCTAGGCGTTGATGTTAAGCTTTTGCAAAGACTTTATCCGTTACAGTAAAAAGGTGAGATAAAGCCTTGACAGCTTTAAGGCCTTATGACTATAAAGCATTATCTTTTTTGAGATATCCAAGAAATTAGGACATTTTTTTGAGCGCCGCATATTTGACGAGACGGCTGCCGCGTTGAGAAATAAAGCTGTTAAGTAAAATTTGATCAGCTCGTTTCAAAAGACTGCTAGAAACCGATTTTAAGAGTAAATCCCCAAACATATTAATACTTTTGAGTATATGCACAGCATAGAAATACTATGAACTTACAAGATTTAAAAACACGATCACCCGCAGAATTATTGGCTTTTGCTGAAGAGTTAGAGGTCGAAAACTGTAACTCGATGCGCAAACAGGACATGATGTTTGCGATTTTGAAACAACTCGCCAGTCAGGGTACGCCGATCTCCGGCGCCGGTGTGCTGGAGGTTCTGCAGGATGGCTTTGGTTTCCTGCGTAGCCCTGAAGAAAACTACCTTCCCGGTCCTGATGATATTTACGTTTCCCCATCGCAAATCCGCCGTTTTGGCTTACGTACAGGGGATATCGTAGAAGGTGAAATCCGCGCTCCGAAAGATTCAGAGCGCTATTTCGCGCTTTTAAAGGTTGGTTCGATTAATAACGAGTCTCCTGATAAGCTGCGTCACCGTATTAACTTTGATAACCTGACACCGCTTTATCCTGAGCGTAAAATCAAGCTTGAGCTTGATGATCCTACGAAAAAGGACAATGTACAGCGTGTTATCGAGCTGACATCACCGATTGGTTTCGGTCAGCGTGCGCTTATCGTTGCGCCGCCACGTACCGGTAAAACCGTGATGTTGCAGGAAATTGCCAAGTCTATTACTGC
>CAZLTT010000022.1:0-3852 GCA_964562515.1 uncultured Micavibrio sp. | reverse complement strand
TATAACACGGTTGTTCCTTCATCCGGTAAAGTTTTGACCGGTGGTGTGGACGCGAATGCATTGCAACGTCCGAAGCGTTTCTTCGGTGCCGCCCGTAATATCGAACAAGGTGGATCTTTGACGATTATCGCGACAGCGTTGATTGACACAGGCTCGCGTATGGACGAAGTGATCTTTGAAGAATTTAAAGGTACGGGTAACTCTGAAATCGTTCTCGACCGTAAGATTTCCGACAAACGCGTATTCCCAGCGATCGATATTCAAAAATCCGGTACACGGAAAGAAGAATTGCTTGTCGACAAGGACACATTGTCGAAAATGTGGGTTCTGCGCCGTATTCTCAACCCTATGGGTACCGTTGATGCGGTCGAATTCTTGCTCGGTAAGATGAAGCAGACGAAGAACAACGATGAGTTCTTCAACTCCATGAACCAGTAAAATTTCCTTTTTATAATTTAAGGTGCGCCGATTACGGGGAAATCCCCGTGTTCACCGGTGAGCAAGACGAGCTGATTGTCGGCTCTCGGCAGTGGATTAAACAGCGTGCGCAAGTCAGAGTCTCTTAATGGTTTTCCATCTTGATAGCTTTTCAACGCCGCAAGTGTGTCGGGGGTGACGGCTGTTACGTTTCTAGGGTGCCAAGGGGCTTTTCCTGCCTCTATACTTGCTAAATATAGGGGTGATCCGGCTTTTTCTGCTTGTACGTGTCGGGCGAGGCCGCCAACAAGAAATTCACGCAAATGAGCAAGGCCGCCACTTTCTTCATTGTTGAACATGCCTGATATGACGCTATGTGAACCGCGATAGCGAATTGGCCTGTCACCGGTTTTGAGCCATTGGCTGAACTTCATATCAATATCGTCCATACCATCAAGGGCACTTATGACTTTACGCAATTTCCCTCTGAGCGCGCTCCCGCGGGTGTTACGAACTACATCTTGCCACGGCATAAAGCGTTCATCATTCTCAAGCATAGCTCTGTCCAGATTATAGAGTTCTTCGGCAGAGACGGGATCGAAAGAGACATAGGCAGGGTCGGCAAGACGATCACGGCCAAAGAAATGCGAGCTGTTGCGAACAAGTACGGTGATCTCTTGACCGTATGTTTGATCTGAAAAAATCGTGTAAGCACGACGTTGTTCAACATAGTAGGGATCATTTTCCCAGGTAAAGCCCGTGCCGAATTCATCGCGTTGCGGGTTAAATTTCGGCAGATCAGGATCGCGTACATCGTTCGGACGTTCATGACGCTCAAAGCCAGCGCGTTCAATTAGAGATTTACCATCCTTGCCAAAACCCATTGTTGTCCAGCGTTTTGTCGGGAATGAGAAGGCAGCGTTTCCAAGGCGGCCGGAAATTGAGCTGAGTTTGGAAACGGTATCATCATCGAGTACACGGCGTGTTCTGAATAGTTTTTCGGCCATGTCACGCTGCTGGTCGATGGTTAATCCGGGTGCATCCATTAGTGTTAAAGCTTCGGCTGTCCAATGCGCACGGTTGCGGGATGGGCTCATAACCAGATCATAGGCATCGTTAGTGAACTGTCCGGTGATGATGTGGGGTGTAGCGACGGAAATCGGTTTTACATGATCCGATCGGAGCGCAGCGCTTTCTTTGGCAGCGCGGATATCCGATCCTTCGAATATCAGGGTGCGGTCATTTGGGCGATATGGAATTTTATCGCGGAAAGCATTGGTCATGGTTTCTTCGACTGTAAACTCACGTACGGCAGTTAGTGTTTCGGGTGGGACATTTGCCGTTACATACTCCATATCGAGCAGACCTGCATCGGCCATCAGAAAAAGATCGAGCTCATCAAGATGATTGGCCTGAACATCAAAACGACCACAGTCACAGTCAACTTCACGGCTTTTTTGCATCGCTATTTCGGGTACACCCAGCATTTCGCAAATTTGCAGGACTTCGGTTTTATAAAGCTGTGATATTGGCTGCATGCTCGGTCTGGCGGCGGCGAGACTGTATGTTCCGAGGGTTTTTTCGGTTTTGTTGATCGTGCCTACAACAAAGTAATGATCGCTATTCATGCCTTGGCGGGCATCGACGTCTTCCACTGCCATGCTGAATAGGCGGCCCCATCTTTTATTGTCGTCGCTGACTTTAATGGTGTCATCTGTAATCAGGGTCGAGCCGGGTGCCACGTCATGTAGCCACGGTATAATTTCTTCGCTAAACCAGTTTTTATCCGCGCCGATACATTGGATCGGACCTGTACCGTCCGGATCAGCAACGTCATGAACAAAATTCACACCGACGACACGTTCGGGTTTGCCGAGATTTTGGTAAGCCTTGTGACAGGCAAGAAATGTGAGAATCGAGTCGGTACCGCTCAAGCCGACAATAACACCGGGGGCATTTTGTTCTGTGGCGGTTTGTTGAATCCAACTGACGAGCTTGTCAAAAGTCTCGCGGGTGTTGATCTGTCTCGGGTACTCAGTCGTCATATACTTACACTCAGAAATTTTCCGTAGTGTGCCACAGTATTTCCGTAAGTCAATATAGTCCTTGTTTATGGCATTTTGCAGGTGGCTTTGTGGTTGGTGAACGATCGAATTTATATCGAATTTGATATGTATTTTCGGCTTAATATATTGAAATACAAACCAAAATCGAAACGAAAGTATTTGCCATAATGTATTAATTATGGTGGACTGAAAGTATAAGGCCTAGACATAAGGCTATATAAAAAAACCAGAGGTTCACATCTAAGCAAGGCCAAAAATAAGGCCGTAATAATAAAAACTATATTTGTGCGTAAGACTTAGGTGGGTAGACATGAAAACTTTAAAGATCTCCAGTAAATGGAAAACAGATCCCCGCATCGCGTATGTACCCGGTGTGGTATTAGGTTCGTTCGTATTGGTACTGTGCTTGGTTGTTGGCCCGGCATGGTCTTTTGAAACTTCACATGAAACTCTTGATGCTCCTGTAGCAAATTTAACTTCAACCTCTTCCCCGTCCGTGGCGGATGCGTGCCTTCCCTTGCTCGACAATATCCGTCAATCCTCGCAAAGCACAGCCATGGATCGGAACCAGCGCTCAGCTGGAAAAGCAGCGGCCCTCGGACTTGTACTCGGTGTGCGTTTTGCCCTCTCGCCTCCGAATAAAGCAGGTCTGGCCCCCCAGCAACCTCGCCTTGATGTTTGGCAACATAATGACATGGGTAATCAGCGTTCTGCTCTCGCGGTGACTGCCTATCGTCAATGCCAAAAGGAACAGGCTTTAAAGGCTATGGGAGATTTTCGTTGGTCTAGATAAGACTACACCCCTATTCCGCTTGCTCACACACCCTCGCTCCATACAAGCGGACATCAACGAAAAGACTAAGTCGTTGCTATATTTGACTGTCCCTCGCGTCGCTGGTCGTCTCTGAAAAATT
Source organism: uncultured Micavibrio sp. (assembly GCA_964562515.1). GTDB lineage: Bacteria > Pseudomonadota > Alphaproteobacteria > Micavibrionales > Micavibrionaceae > TMED27. Next base: position 455 of record CAZLTT010000022.1, on the reverse strand, counting down.
CTCCCTAGAATTTTTTGAGACGGCCACCCTTCCTTTTGGGGCTATTTTTTTGCCAGAATTGCGGTCAGTGATTTTTTCAGTGAAATATTGATGTAGGTACTGCCGACGAGATAGCCAATCAAGGCTGCCGCACATGCGCCTATGCCATCCGCCAGCAATTGAGCATTCGGCATGGGTATCATTGGCGGTAAGGCTTCGCGTCCGAGTACAAAATAGGCTGCGCCTATCGCGGCTGCAGTTACGAAGCCAATAATCGTGCCGATTTGTTTGGGTTTTTTGTTTAAAAGCTGGAGCGCTTTCTGACTCATGATGATGAGTTTCTTGGCGGTTTCTTCGGGCAGGCCTAACGGGTTGTCCTTTAAGGCTTTTTCCATCGCTTTTTTCGGCTTCATGCGCGAGGTATCGAGAATAATATCGCGCAGGCTTCTGTATTTTCCGGCGTCCCCGAGTAGTTT
>CAZLTT010000021.1:11271-23946 GCA_964562515.1 uncultured Micavibrio sp. | reverse complement strand
GATGTCTGGCGACCGGATATTGTCGGGCAAAGATTGTCGATGTGGCTCAGCCATTATGAGTTTTTTGGCGAGTTCGGCGGCGCAGATGACGAAGCCGACCGTTTCGAGGCATTGTTTTTTGATGCGGCGATCCGTCAGGCGCGGCATTTATCGCATGTGATTACACAAAAGAATGTTTCATCGCAAAAGCCCGGTCGTTTTAACGCGGCAAAAGGTTTGCTGTATGCGGGTATTAGTTTTGAAGGTCATGAGGTCTGGATTGATCAGGCCTTGAGCGAGATTGAAGCGGCGATAGACGATCAAATCGCGGGCGATGGTTCGCATCGTTCCCGTTCACCGCAGGATTTGCTCGATGTGCTTAAGGTTCTGCTCGATGTACGTATGGCTTTGCAATCGGCTGACTACCCGTTGCCTGAAAAGATACAGCATGCGGTTGATAAGATGGGGCCTGCGTTGCGGTTCTTCCGTTACAACGATAAGGGTCTGGCGCTGTTTAACGGCACACAGGAAAATGACCGCGATGATCTGGATTCGGTTATGCGCCAATGCGGTATTCGCGGTAAAGCGATGAGTTCGCTGCCCTGTACAGGGTTTGAGCGGATCGTTCACGGGCGTACGACGCTGTTAATGGATGTCGGGAAAGCGGGCGATCATGTCGCGCACCATGGTCCGTTATCGTTCGAGATGAATTATGGCCGTCAGCGCGTGTTTGTGAATTGTGGTACGCATCCGCTGGATGAGCAATGGGGTGATGCTCTGGCTGCGTGTCCTGCGCATACAGGGTTAACGTTGGATAACCGTAACCCTTTATCGGGTAAAGCAGCATATTCAAGCCGCGAAGATCAGAAGAACACAAGTTTGTTAGAGGCTGCGCATGAAGGTTATGTCGCCTTGAACGGTTTTACGCATAAGCGCCGCTTGTATGTTTCCGATCAGGGGCATGATATTCGCGGCGAGGACAGTTTGGTTGCTACGCATGATCCGCAAAAACCGGTAGATGCCGTTATTCGGTTCCACATCCATCCGAAGGTGATGGTTTCTCTTATTCGTGAAGGGCAGGAAGCATTGCTCCGTTTGCCGGGTGGAGTGGGGTGGCGTTTCCATCATTCCGGTGGCCGATTGGTGTTGGAAGACAGTGTTTATATGGGTGAAGGGTGCCAACCACGCAAAACCAAGCAATTGGCTATTTATGGCCAAATTACTCAAAAACAAGCGCAAATTCAATGGGCTGTGCAACGCGAAGGATAAGAGCGTATACTATATGCACATGCAGGCGAGACAGAGTACAGACGACCAAAAGAAGGGTGATTACGATACCGAGTTATTACGGCGTATCGAAAACCTTATTCGCAGTTTTCAAAAACACGTACAGGATTCTGAAGGAACCGATCAGGAAGAGCAGATGGTTTATGCTCTTCGTGCTTTGGTGTCATTGGCCAATATGGTCCTCAAAAAGGAAGATGTGTTCGGCATAGAGCCATGGCATATCATTTCCCCGCATGCGCCCTTATCGATGCCCGGTGAGATGCTCTTGCGTGTGAAAGATTTTAAAGGCGAGCCAATGGCACCCTATCCGGCGATCATGGCATTTTATGAAACCGGATTTACGGCGCAGATTGACGCAATTTTGTTTTTGGCTGCGTTGGATCAGTTTGACCGTATGCGCCAGCAAGGTTTGGAGAAGCAGGTTTCCATTAATATCTCAGCGCGATCGTTAAGAGATTCCGATTTTGTCAAAGCGACAATTGAACGGCTTGAAAGCCTGGAATTGAATAGCGAAGAGAAAATTGTCATCGAAATTCATGAAAGCAGCCCGCATCTGGCGATGAGCCGTCAGGTTCTGGAGCTGTACAAAGTTCTGGATGTCGGGTTCGCGATTGATGATGTCGGTTTGAATATGAATGATGTTTTGCGTCTCGCTGAATTCGAAGGTTTGGCGGAGTTTGTCAAAATCGACCGCCATTCGGTTTGCGCGCAAGATGGCGAGGCGAATGCCCTCAGTCAGGTTATGTCGTTTGTCCGTACGCTTATGCCCGATGTGGTCGCGGTGGCGGAAGGCGTGAAAAGCGAGGGCCATGCTTATGAGATCGCACAAGCCTATCCGGATATCCAGTATGTGCAGGGCTTGTATCTGACAAGTGACCGCGAAGATTTCAAATCCAACTTTTATAATATTGATGCGACAGAGAGCTTACAGGCTTTGACGGGCGCGGATATGGACGAGCTTGCACGACAGGTGCAGGACGGCATGCATGAGTTTGAAAACCCGTTCGAGGGTGAGCTTTTAGGCGATTAATCAAAAATTGTTCTTTATTTGTTCTTTTTTCTGCGGCATAGTGGAATTCTATGGCGAAGACGAAAAAATCCTATGTTTGTAATTCTTGTGGCGCGGTGTATAGCCGTTGGGCGGGCAAGTGTGAGGCGTGCGGAGAATGGAATTCCATGTCCGAAGATACGGCGACGCAGGCATCCGTTCCAAAAGGATTGGGCAGTAAGAAGGGCCGTAATGTTGATTTTGTGTCTTTGAACAAGACCGATCAAACCGAATATAAGCGCTATGTTTCCGGCATTGAAGAATTCGACCGTGTTTGCGGCGGCGGACTTGTGCCCGGCTCTGCGACCTTGATCGGCGGTGATCCGGGCATCGGGAAATCCACGCTGCTGTTGCAGGCTATATGTGCTTTGGCGCAAAAAGGTGCGCGCTGCGTGTATGTGTCGGGGGAAGAGGCGATTGATCAGGTGCGCATGCGTGCACGGCGACTGGGGCTTGCCGAAGCGCCTGTTGAATTGGCAAGCACGACCAACATCCGCGACATTTTGACCAGTGTGGAGGGGGGTGAACGGCCCGTCGAGTTTCTGGTCATTGATTCGATCCAAACCATGTATATCGACAGCATCGATTCCGCCCCCGGAACGGTGACGCAGGTGCGTACAAGTGCGCAGGAAGTTATCCGTCATGCCAAGGCCCGAAATATGGCTGTGTTGTTTGTCGGGCACGTGACTAAAGAAGGGCAAATTGCCGGTCCACGTGTGCTTGAACATATGGTCGATACTGTTTTGTATTTTGAAGGCGACCGTTCACATCATTTCCGCATCTTGCGCGGTGTTAAAAACCGTTTTGGGCCAACCGACGAGATCGGAGTATTCGAAATGGCCGGCGGCGGTTTGGTCGAAGTTGAAAACCCGTCTGAGATTTTCCTCTCTCAACGTAACCAAGATGTTGCGGGGAGTGCGGTTCTGGCTGCGCTTGAAGGCTCGCGCCCGATGTTGGTCGAGGTGCAGGCTTTAGCCGCACCATCGTCTCTGGCTAGCCCGCGGCGTTCGGTTATCGGATGGGACCCGAATCGTTTGGCGATGATTGTGGCCGTTTTGGAGACGCGGATCGGCCTGCAGCTTTCGGGCTGCGATATATTCCTCAACATTGCCGGAGGGATTAGAATTAACGAACCTGCGGCTGATTTAGCCGTAGCGGCCGCGCTGGTCAGTGCTTTGCAGAATAATCCATTACCTGCGGAAATGGTGTTTTTTGGTGAAATCGGTCTGGCCGGAGAAATTCGTCAGGTTGCGCAGCCTGACCTGAGGCTGAAGGAAGCGCATAAGCTAGGCTTTAGGGAGGCGATCGTGCCCAAAGCGAAAAAGAACAAGGCTTCAAAGAAAGCCAAAGCGGATGAAATCCGTATTTCCGAGCTCGAGCATATTCAAATGTTGGCTGATCTTTTCATCAGTAACGCGCCGCCAAAGGCTATAGCTGTTTAAAGCCTTGATTTTGGGCGCAAGAGTCCTTATCTATTGTGGCTTAAATGCCAACCACGCGCTGAATTTACTATGATTGTTGATATCCTCGTACTGGTCGTTCTTCTGATTTCGGCCCTTATTGCATTTATTCGAGGCCTTATCCGTGAAGTTTTAACGATTACGGGCGTTTTTGGTGGCTTGGCGGCAGCTTATTTTGGTGGCCCGCTTCTTCAACCTCACATGCGTGATTGGTTTGGTGTCGAGGACGGTGTAGAGCCCGATCGGCTGATGGGTTTTTTGCCTTATGATATCGTTGCCGATGCTTTGTCCTACGGCGTTATTTTTATTCTCGTTGTTATTATCCTGTCGATTATCAGTCATTTTCTGGCCGAAGGTGTTCGCAACCTAGGTTTAGGTGCGATAGACCGTACGCTTGGTTTTATCTTCGGGCTTTTGCGCGGGATTGTAATTCTCGGTTTGCTGTATCTGCCGGTACACTTGTTCATTGATGATGAAACGAAGGAAGGATTGTTTGAGGGAAGCTCGACGCAATTCTATCTCGAGAGAACAGCCGAGGTTATGGCTGAATGGATACCGGAATCGGCTAAGGAAAAAGCCGAGGAGGGTATTGAGGAGCTGGAGGGCATCAATGAGACCAGACAAAAATTGGAAGAAATTGATTTGCTGAAAAAAGACGGTGAGGAGCCGTTGCAAAGCGAGCCTGAGGATGAAAATTCTCCGGAGGAGATAATTGACGGTTATAGTGACGAATTCCGTGATAATATGGACCAACTCTTTGAAAATGAGAGCGACAACCTAAATCGATAATATGAGTGACACGTTTTTTTCCCTAGATGACGATAAGTTGCACGAAGAGTGCGGAGTTTTTGGTGTTTTCGGTACGGAGGATGCCTCTGCTTTGACTGCACTTGGTCTTCATGCGCTTCAGCATCGCGGCCAAGAGGCGTGCGGCGTTGTTTCCTATGACGGTGAAACGTTCTTTGCGCACAAAGCCCTTGGTCTTGTTGGTGCGAATTTCAGCGAAAGCAACATTATTGATCGCCTGAAAGGGTATGCTGCGCTCGGGCATAACCGATATGCCACAACAGGCGAAGGCGGTCTGCGCAATGTGCAACCGCTTTACGCTGATATGGATTTTGGCGGCTTTGCCGTCGCGCATAATGGTAATCTGACCAATGCTTTGGCTTTGCGCAAAGAGCTCGTTAAAGGCGGCGCTATTTTTCAGTCCACGAGTGATACCGAAACCATTATTCATTTGATTGCGGTTTCTAAAAAACCCGATCTTTCCGAACGGTTTGTTGATGCGTTAAGGCGCGTGAAAGGGGCCTATGCTCTCGTCGCATGTGCACAGGACACGATGATCGGTATTCGTGACCCGCATGGAATTCGTCCGCTTGTGCTGGGCCGTCTGGGCGATGCCCATATTCTGGCTTCGGAAACTTGTGCATTCGATATTATCGGTGCTGATTTTGTTCGTGAAATCGAGCCGGGAGAAATGGTGATCATTGATAAGAAGGGTGTTCATAGCCAGCATCCTTTTGAAAAGGTACCTGCACAGCCATGCATCTTTGAATATGTTTATTTTGCGCGTCCCGACAGTATTATGGGCGGTCGTTCAGTATATGAAGTTCGCAAAAATATTGGTGCCGAATTGGCCAAGGAAGAGCTTGTTGAAACTGCCGATCTGGTTGTGCCTGTTCCTGATAGTGGAACACCATCAGCGATTGGGTACGCGCAACAGGCAGGCATTCCGTTCGAGCTCGGTATTATACGAAATCATTATATTGGCCGTACGTTTATTGAGCCAACCGATAAGATCAGACATTTAGGTGTGCGATTGAAACACAGCGCAAATCGTAAGTTTATCGAAGGCAAGAATGTCGTTTTGGTTGATGATTCAATTGTGCGCGGTACGACATCTAAGAAGATCGTGGAGATGATCCGGGCTGCCGGTGCGCGCGAAGTCCATATGCGCATTTCTTCACCGCCGATACGTCATAGCTGTTTTTACGGTATTGATACGCCGACGTCTGACGAATTGCTCGCGCATGAAAAGTCGGTAGAAGACATTTGTAAGTTCATTGAGGCGGACTCTCTGGCGTATGTCTCGATTGACGGTTTGTATCGCGCTCTGGGTGAGAACGGTCGTAATAACGAGCAACCGCAATTCGAAGATGCTTGTTTCACAGGCGACTATCCGGTTGAGCTTGTTGATCACAACAACAACCAAACGGGCGCGAAGGTCACCGACCTGCGCGAGCGCCGTAAGTCCTAATAAAATTCAATTTAATTTACGCTGCTTTTTTCTTCGCGTTCGCGTTCAGAGCTTCGAGGCTCTCGGGTGTGAACTCCAGCGTGCGCGTTGGGAACGGAATGCCGATGCCGGCTTTATCCAGTGCTTGCTTGGTAAGCTTTGTTAGATCCCATTTTGTTGGCAAAAAGTCGCTCGTGTTCGTCCAGTAACGTACACCAATATTGACCGCAGAATCGCCTAGGCTGTTCACGTAGTATTGAGGCTCTTTGCCTGCGGTTGTAATGATGCGCTCTTCTTTCTCAATGACAGCTTTGATCGTTTTCAACGCTTTATCGATATCTTCATCATAAGCGATACCGTTAATAAGGTCGAAACGGCGCTGTTTATTGCGGTTAAAGTTTGTGATCACGGCCGACCAAATTTGACTGTTCGGCGCAAAGACGTACAGATTATCAATTGTCGCAAGCTCGGTCGCAAACAGGTTGAGCGATTTGACTGTGCCTTTTACATTGCCTGCTTCGATGTAGTCACCGACATTGAAAGGGCGCAGGATTAACATCATTACGCCTGATGCGACATTTGAAAGCGTACCTTGTAATGCCAGACCGATGGCGAGGCCCGCGGCACCCAGAACGGCGAGCAAACTTGCTGTTTGTACGCCCAATTGTCCCAACACGGCAACGAAAGCGATAGCGAGGATGGCATATTTTGCCAAACCGCCAAGAAATGTTTTGAGCGTGTCGTCGAGTTTTTTAACGGATTGTACGCGGTTGCTGACCCATTTTCCGATCACCCAACCCGCGATCAGGATAGCAATCGCAGTAATTACGCGCATTCCCCAAAATGTGATAAGAGCGATTATTTCGCTGTTTTCTTCAATACTTAAAGCCGTCAAATCCATCATTTTTCCTTTAGTTGCGGGTCAAACTTACAGGGCGTACCTAAAGTTCCTTTATGCATAAGGGTTTTTCGATCTTCTGACAAGGAGGCGGATAGGAACGCCCGGAATGTCGTAGTCTTTTCTCAGACCGTTCATGATGTATCGCTTGTATGCCGCAGGAAGCTTGTCGGGTCTCGATACCCACAGCGCGAAGGTCGGCGGACGGGTTTTAATCTGCGTGATATATTTCAAACGGTTGCGGCGGCCACTGATGAGCGGCGCAGGGTTTTGGCTCTCCATTTTTTGTAGCCAACGGTTCAGGCCAGCCGTTGAAATGCGTTTGTTCCAATGGGTGTACGCGTCGAGAGCTCTGTCGAGCAGCTTGTTGATGTTTTTACCGTTAAGCGCAGAAATCGTCTGCCATGGAATGTCTTTGATTTGCGCGAGCGAGGTCTGCATTTTATGCGCAAGTTCGTCTAGCGCGTCATCCCGATCGGCGACGCTGTCCCATTTATTAACCGCGATCACGAGTGCGCGGCCTTCCTCGATAATATGCTCAGCGATTTGCAGATCCTGTTTTTCCAGTATGGCGTTGGCGTCAATGACGAGTATGACGATTTGTGCAAGGCGGATGGCCCGCATGGAATCTTCGACGCTCATTTTCTCAATCGCGTTTTGGACTTTCGCTTTTTTGCGCATTCCGGCCGTATCGACCAGTTTGAATTTTCGATCCTGGTAATCCCAGTCGACAGCGATGGCGTCGCGGGTAATGCCGGCTTCCGGTCCGGTCATAACGCGTTGATCTTCGACAATTGCGTTGAGCAGGGTTGATTTTCCGACATTCGGACGACCAACAATCGCTATTTTCAGCGGTTTTTCGGGATCATCCTCTTCCTGAGAGAAAACGAAATCATCCTTACCTTCCAGATCGTCGATGTCGTCAAAATTCTCGCTACCGTCATATTGATCTTCGACAGTTTCTTCATCGTCTTCCGGGAAGAACGGGCTGAGGGCGTGGTATAAATCTTCCATGCCTGTTCCGTGCTCGGCAGATACCGCGATCGGTTCGCCAAGGCCTAGCCCGTATGCTTCGCCCATGGCGGTCTGGATTGCCCGTTCGTTTTCGCCCTTATTGACCGCGAGGATGACGGGGAATTTTTGTTTACGCAGCCATCCTGCGAAATGTTCATCCAACGGTGTGACGCCGGAGCGCCCGTCAATCATGAATAGAACAGCGTCAGCATGTTTAAGGGCCGCTTCGGTTTGTTGGCGCATGCGTCCTTGAATGGAATCGTCAAAGCTTTCTTCCAGACCGGCAGTATCGATGATGTGCATGTCTCGATCGAACAAAACGCCATCGGCTTCACGCCAGTCGCGGGTTACGCCGGGTGTATCGTCGACGATGGCAAGCTTTTTGCCCGCAAAACGGTTAAAAAGCGTTGATTTGCCGACATTCGGGCGGCCTATAAGGGCTAAGGTAAACATGGCGCTTGTCGTATCATGCGCGCGTCTTGCTGTCTAGCGGTAAGCGCTGAGCTTGCCGTCATTGCTCAGTAAGTATAGCTGTCCGGCGGCGACGAGTGGCGGTATGGCGATGGTTGCGCCCGCATCCCATTCGCGGATAATTTCACCCGTTTCCGGTGTGATTTCAAAGACGCGACCGTCTGTACCTGCCACAATCAGGCGTCCGCCTGCGAGGACTGGTCCAGTAAAGACGAGTGGGTCGCCGTCATCAAAACGCGGCAGGTCGGTTACCCAACGGATCGCCCCGCTGTCGCGGCCTAATGCGATGACTTTGTTTTCGGATGAAAGGACAAACATGTGGTTTCCGGCCATCCATGGTGTTTGTGAACCGCTTATTTCGCGTTGCCACAAGCGTACGCCTGTACGTTTATCGATGGCGACAAGGCGGCCACTAAAGCTGATTGCGTAGACAATGCCCTTATCAATTACAGGCAGAGCGCGAATATCGGAGATTGTCGATAAACCGCCGAGACCGCGGATGTTCGATAGATTGTCTGACCATGCTACAGAGCCGTTTTCGATGCGCAGAGCGGTGACTTCGCCGGATGAAAAGGCCGGTACAACGATGTCTTGATTGGCAGCGGGGCTCGCCGCGCCGACAAGAGCGGCTTCGTCGGCTACGCCGTTATATTCCCAGATTACGCGGCCATCTATTGCACTGAGTGCCAATAAACGGCTGTCGAGAGTGGAGACAAAAACGCGTCCTTCAAAGACAGTCGGGGCTGCGCGCGAGGCGGCAGGAATTGTTTTACGCCAGAGAATTTTTCCGTTTTCAGGAGAAATGGCCAGTACTTCATTAAAGCCGTTGGTTAAGTAGACCGCGCCCGTGCTCGCCGCGATACCGCCCGTAATTACGCGGTCTTCTTCGTCCTTCGCGCCGACTTTTGTCTTCCACAAACGTTTACCATCAGATGTTTTGTAGGCCGTCAGGACGTTTTTGGTGTCGAGCGCGTAAACGATGCCGTCAAACACGACGGGCTGCGTGATCAGCGGTAGTTCGTCGCTGCCGCCTTCACCGATATCAGCGCTCCATGCTTTTTTAAGAGCGCCTGCGTTCAGGGCAAGGTTTTGCATGGAGTGGTTGGGGTATCCACCAACTTGCGGCCAGAATTCATTTTGCCAGACCGGCGGCATTTGTAGGCCCTGCGCCTCAAGTAGAGGATCGTCCGGTTCTAACGTCTTTTGTAATTCAAGAACACTGATGCGTTCACCTTCCAATGGCGGGGCGTCATCGCTTTCACCAAACCATGTGTTGCCACAGGCAGAAAGGACGAGGACAGAGCCAATAAGGGTCAAGGAAGGGAGGATGCGCAGCATAGAATTATTCCGTTTCGGATGCGTTGTTTTTATTCATTGTGTAGACATGGCCAAGAGCATTGATCCGTGTGCTCAGGCTCTGCGGCAGGTTCTCGATTTTCGAAGCGGCTTCGAGTTGTTTGAGTGCCTGATCGTAGTCTTTGTTCAAATGTGCGAGCACAACAGCGGACAGGATGTTGGCGTGGGCTGTCCACGGGCTGTTTGCGTCCTGAATAATGATTTGAAGCTGTTGGAGCAGGGCGTTCGCATCGGGTGCTTCTTCTGCATTGAGCTTGAGATTAACAGCACCGATGATTGCGCTCTGACGGATATCTTTCGGTAATTTGACGTCGGCGGCGGCGCGCTCATAAAGTTTAAGCGCTGTTTCCTGATCGTCTTCTCCCAGAGCCGTTGCTGCGGCCTGCATGATCGCCATCCCGCGCAATCCTGCACGTAGGTTTAGGTCAGCATCGACGAGATTTTGCGGGTAATTTTCCGCATCTTGCAGCGCCATGATCGTGGCGGTTTGTTCGGCCTTAACATTGGCGTCCCAGCTGCGGTAGCCTGACAGAATACCCGTCAGCAGGATTGTCCCGACAATGAAGCCAATGATGTAGTTTTTGTTTTCCTGCCAGAACTTCTCCATGCGCTCCTGGCGCATGACTTCGTCAACTTCTTGTAATAAATCTGCCATTTCTGTCTTTTCTTTTACTTTTCTATACGCCGTCGTTTGTGCCTTGCCGGATGTAAAAACGACGAAATTTTACACTAGAAATAAACGGTATACGTATCAAGGCTTTATAATTTATTTCCACTTAATCGAACAGCCCATAGATGAGAACTGCTGAGCAGGGGCTTGGCCGCTTTCGGCGATTTGCAGCATAGCGTTCAGTAATTCCTTTTCCGTGCTGTCATCGGCAGGGTTGGGGCCGGCGCTATCCAGACGGCCGCGATATTGTAATTCGCCATCCGCGTTAAAGCCGAAAATATCCGGTGTGCAGATCGCATCATAGGCGCGCGCGACTTCTTGTGTCTCATCGATCAGATACGGGAAGGAAAAATCGTTTTCTTCGGCAAATTTTTGCATGTTCTCAAAAGAATCCGCCGGATGGGTTGCCGTATCGTTCGGCATAATGGCGACAACGCCGATACCGTTATTTTGCAAATTGCGGGCATCATGTACGAAACGTTTGATGATGGCCTTCACATATGGGCAATGATTGCAGATAAAGGCGACGACTGTACCTTTTTCTCCGCTAATATCGGCAAAGGTCTTCATGCTGCCATCCACGTTTTTTAACTCGAAATCAGGGGCTTGAAAGCTCTCATTCTCGGTCGGTGTGTGTAACAAGGCCATAATATTTCTCCTTTTGCCTAAAAGTGCTAAAATAAGGGAATGACTGAAATTATACCTTTTTCCAAATCAAGTCACCCCTCCGGATTTACCAACGCGCAATTCAAAAAGCTCGACGGATTGTACTTACAGGCGGTTTCCAAACGCACGCTGAATTACCGGACTGTCGATTGTGACTTTGATGAAGGTATTGCGACCTATACCTATTACAAGTCCGAAGGTTTCGATCCCTATTTGCAGTTTGTAATACGCAAGGTCGGGCCGCGTACGACCATGTACGAGGTTTTTATGCAGGATAAAGGGCGGGTCGCGAAAAGCGGTGTCTTTGATAAGGCTTTTGAGCGTTTACAGGATGAAATTGAAAAACTCTTGGACTAAAGCTGAAACGCTTTATATTGATCCACGAATAGAGTTTATCTGCTGAATGCAAAGGGATCCACATGAGCAAAATCAAAGTACAAAATCCAATTGTTGAAATCGATGGCGACGAGATGACACGCATTATCTGGCAGTTCATCAAGGACAAGCTGATCTTGCCGTATCTGGATGTGGATTTGAAATATTACGATTTATCGATTCAGCATCGCGATGAGACAGATGACCAAGTGACGGTCGATGCGGCAAATGCAATTAAGGAACATGGTGTCGGTATTAAATGCGCGACGATTACGCCCGACGAAGCCCGCGTTGAGGAATTCGGTTTGAAAAAGATGTGGCGTTCCCCGAACGGAACGATCCGAAATATTTTGAACGGTACAGTATTCCGTGAGCCGATCACGACGAAGAATGTGCCGAAATATGTACCCGGTTGGGAAAATCCGATTGTAATCGGCCGTCATGCGTTTGGAGACCAATATAAAGCGACGGATATGAAAATTTCCGGCCCCGGTCGTTTGACGATGAAGTTCGAGCCGGAAGATGGCGGCGAAGCGCAAGAATGGGAAGTATTTAACTTCCCGACGAGCGGCGTCGCGATGGGGATGTATAATCTTGATGAAAGTATCGAAGGTTTTGCGCGTAGTTCTTTTAATTACGGCCTACAGCGCGGCTATCCCGTCTACATGTCGACCAAGAATACGATCCTGAAACAATATGACGGGAAGTTCATGGAGATTTTCCAACGTATTTATGATGAGGAATTCAAGGCCGAGTTTGAATCACGCGGCCTTTGGTACGAACACCGTTTGATCGATGACATGGTCGCGTTTGCCCTTAAAGGTAACGGCGGCATTGTCTGGGCCTGTAAGAATTATGACGGCGATGTGCAGTCCGATATCGTTGCGCAGGGGTTCGGTTCGTTGGGACTTATGACGTCCGTATTGCTGACGCCGGATGGTAAGACTGTTGAAACCGAAGCGGCGCACGGCACAGTAACCCGACATTATCGCCTGCATCAGGAAGGCAAGCCGACATCGACAAATCCGATAGCATCGATTTTTGCATGGACGCGCGGATTAAAATATCGCGGGGAATTTGATGGGACGCCGGAAGTGGTTGCTTTTGCCGAAGCCTTGGAACGCGTTTGTGTTGAAACCGTTGAAGCGGGACACATGACGAAAGACTTGGCGCTTTTAATCGGCAAGGATCAAAAATTCCTGACTACGCAGGAGT
>CAZLTT010000021.1:0-11171 GCA_964562515.1 uncultured Micavibrio sp. | reverse complement strand
AAAGACTTGGCGCTTTTAATCGGCAAGGATCAAAAATTCCTGACTACGCAGGAGTTCCTCGACAAGCTTGTTGAAGGTCTGGAAGACGTGATGGCCAAGGGTTTGGGTGTTCAAGCGGCCTAAATTGTCATATAGTGTCGTTTGGAACGGAAGAGAAGCACATCCTATGCGTTTATTCATACTTTTGACCGCCCTAGTGGCTTTATCAATGCCGCGTTATGCTCAGGCTGAGTATGACAAGCCGTATGTCGGCGATATGATCGAGTATGACGCACGCTATGAGGACACATTCGTTCATATTGCCCGCGATTATAATTTAGGATTTACGGAGCTGCGTGCTGCCAATCCTTATGTTGATCCGTGGTTGCCGGGCAAGGGTACTGATTTGCTGCTGCCTACCCGTCATATTCTTCCTGATGTTCCGCGTGAGGGAGTTGTGATTAATCTTGCTGATATGCGCCTGTACGCTTTTGTGAATGGCGACAAAGCTCCTTATCACACGCCTATAGGTATTGGGCGGGAAGGTCTGAACACACCGGAAGGCACGACGAAAGTTGTAAGAAAGAAAGATGGTCCCACGTGGACGCCTACACCGCGAATGCGTCAAGAAGACCCCACTCTAAAGCCGCATTATCCGCCGGGTGTAGATAATCCGTTGGGAACGCACGCGCTGTATTTGGGGTGGCCCGCATATTTAATACATGGAACCAATCGTCCCTTTGGTATTGGTCGCCGCATCAGCTCGGGGTGTATTCGTTTGTACCCCGAGGCAATTAAACAGGTTTTTGAAATGGTGCCAGTGGGCACGAAAGTTATGGTCGTCAATCAGCCGATTAAGGTTGCGTGGATTGATGATGAATTGTTCTTGGAGGCGAACCCCTCGTTGGAACAATCCGTGGCTATGGAAGAAATGGGCGAAGTGCCGGAAGAAAAGATCAGTAACGACGAGATGCAAATGATCATTAAGACGGCCGGCGAGTTTAAAGATCGTCTACGTTGGCCGACAATCCGCAAAGCGTTGAAACAACGCAATGGTTATCCGGTGGCGATTGCGCGCAGACCTGCATTAGAGGTTAAGGACGACGAGATTATCGAGCATGAAAGCTATGCTGATGATAGTGCAGAGGATTTTGAACCGCCTGAAGAAATCAGGGATATGATTGAGGGCGCGGAAGACGCCGAAGAGACGGCTGAAAAAGCTCAAGGCGAAGACGCCTTAGATGAAATCTATGTTGCGGAAGACGAAGGTAGAAAACCGGTCACTTATGACAACGACGCCGTGAACCCGTTTAGAACACTAAACCCGTAAAGCATCGGCACGATTGCCGGAACGCATAAAAATAAATAGCGTTCCTTTCCTTTCACGAAGAAAAAGCCGACGCTGAATATTGCGCAGACAAGCCATGTGATCATGGTGCCTTGAAAAAAATCATATCTTAGAACATCCAGACCGATTGTTTCCGGCAATGACGGATCGATTCTTCCTGACATGACGGCAACATTGTAACTGATCGGGGCGGCAGAAAAGCCCAGAAGGTTAGAAAGTATGAACAAGATGGTGTTTGTAAAAATGCGCATAACAGTCATTACTGTACAGAAAAAGAAAAGGCTGCCCAAGTGGGGGCAGCCTTAAACTTTAATTTTCAAACAAATTTATTTGCGTAAATTATTTTGTTTGTTGTGCCTTGAACACACGCTCTGCACGTGGTGCAGGAGCAGGTGCTGGCGAAACTGTGTTTGTGTGTGTCGCTGTACGCTCTTGTGCGTAAGGTGCTTCATCTTCGAAGTTACCTAGTTGACCGTTACAAGCAGACAATGCAAGCGCAGTACCGGCAATGCATAGAACAGTTGAGAATGTTTTCATTTTCGACCTCGTTATATTTAAAGTTTTAAAACCTATGCTCTTACCGAGCAATTGCTAATAGATTTCTTTTATACACAAACAAAAGGGCATTGCACACTGTTTTTCAAGACTTTTTTTTTAAATTTCTCAATGTGTTGCGAAATGGTCGCGGATAACGGGTAATATTAGATGCGCTGGTTCTTTCGAACCTGTTCGAAATAGCGGTCTACGCCTTTTTTCAGTGCCTTAGCAATTTTTTTCCGATGCGGGGCCGTATTCAAGAGATCGGCTTCGGTTCTATTGGACATAAAGCCTGCCTCGACAAGGACGGACGGAATGTCGGGCGCTTTGAGCACGGCGAAACCTGCTGATCTGTGGGGGCGCTCGAGGAGGCGTACGCTGTCGGCTTTAAAACGATCAACCAGAGTATTGGCGAAAAAATTCGATTGATTGGAGGTTTCACGCATCGCCAGATCAACAAGGATATCGGCGACTTCTTTGTCTTCAACGCTCAAATCAATGCCGGCGATCAAGTCTGCTTTGTTTTCGCGTGCTGCAAGCTTGGCCGTTTGGGCGTCAGATGCTTTTTCGGATAAGGTATAGACCGATGCGCCCCGTACCTTTTTGTTTTCAAGTGAATCTGCATGGATAGACATGAACAAGTCTGCACCATGTTTGCGTGCGAATTTTACACGGTCGGAGAGCTTGATAAAGATGTCAGTCTCGCGAGTCATTTTGACACGATATTGCCCGGAAGCTTCGAGCTGCGATTTCAATTCTTTTGCCAGTTTAAGTGCGACCGTTTTTTCGTAAACGCCATTTGCTCCGACTGCACCCGGATCAATGCCGCCATGACCCGGATCTACGATTACGAGCGGCTTTTGCTGTTTCTTTGGCGGTTTTGGTGGTGTGAGACTTGGGCTTTTTACGGCAATGTTGCTTTGTACCCCGTCTACATTCAAGGTCCCGTGAATGTTGTTTTGGGTTTGTTGAAATATTCCCGAAGAAACATTTGCAAAATCAATCACGAGGCGCGCTGGCTTACCGCTACCTGCAGGCAGGGTGAATGCTTTTTGAATGCTGACCGGCCTGTTCATGTCAAAAACGATGCGGGAAATCCCCGGCTTTAAATTGCCGTGGCGTGTTGCCAGAACGCCTGCGTTTTTCGGGCTTTGTACGTCTCCCGCTTTCCATTCGAATGCGGGAAGGTCGATGACCATACGAATGGGGTCGCCCAAAACAAAGGCGCGGAAGTCAACATTCCGGTCGAGGTCCAGCACCATCCGCGTTTTGTCTTCATGCAAGCCAAAGCGCACGGAGTTCAAATCCAGAGCGTGTGCCGTTATGGGTATGAATAACGCCAAGAATATTAGGAGGCTTTGTAGTATTGGTTTTGTCACGAAAGGGGCCCAGTCACGAGATAAGCAGTTTATATGAATGTTATATCATAAAGCGCACGCGCTCTGTAAAGAGATACGCTGAATTTAGTCTAGCCCTTCGATTAATTTTTCGACCAGATCGGGGATGGTTTGTCCTGCCGGACCTGTTAAATGTTCGTGAAAAGCACTGGCGACATTTGATGGCTCAAGGTTGCATTCAATTGTAAAAGCTCCTGCTAACAGCGCTTCACGTACAAACCCCGCCGCCGGATAAACATTTCCCGATGTCCCGATGGAGATAAAAACGTCACAATCTTGTAGGGCGTCGAAAATCCGCTCCATATGATAGGGCATTTCACCAAACCAAACGATGTCGGGGCGAACGCCGCCCGCGTAGCCGCAATCGGGGCAGGGGTCCGCGGTTGATAGGTCGCCCTGACAGTCGAGTTTTTTGCCCGTGCCGTCTGAGCAATTGGCACAAAAGGCCTTTAGGACCTCACCATGCATATGGATCAGATTTTCACTGCCGCCGCGCTCATGTAAATCGTCAATATTTTGTGTCACGACCAGAACGTCACCCAGCCATTGTTTTTCTAGTTTTGCCAATGCTTTATGGGCTTCGTTGGGGTGTACGTCTTTTACGCCTTTGCGGCGTTGGTTGTAAAATTGATGAACAAGATCGGGGTCGCGGGCGAAGGCTTCGGGGGTGGCGACATCTTCTACGCGGTGGCCTTCCCACAATCCGTCCTCGCCGCGAAATGTTGCAAGCCCACTTTCGGCTGAAATGCCTGCGCCGGTCAGAACAACAATCGATGCATCGGGTGCAATCTGGTTGAGTATCGAATTCATTGATAACTCTTATAAATCAAGTTTTTAGTAAAACGAATCATTTTTATGGCTTGTGCTAAGATTCACAACTGTATATTGTGCAGTTGAGTGTTTAGTGTATTGCGGTTTTAGCGCTTGAAAAGATTACTAGGTTTCGCGAACTGCAATATCCAAAATTTGATTTAACGTATGCGCGATCTCGCGCCGTTTGCCCGTGGACAACACTCCGGGACTCTATCTTTTTAGAGCCTTGCATGGGGAAACTGGCTGCACGCGCCATTTCTATGGAGAAAACCCATGGCTAAAAAAATGCTTATCGACGCAACGCATTCGGAAGAGACCCGCGTTGCTGTCGTTGACGGAGGTCGTCTTGATGAATTTGATTATGAGAGCGCCTTTCGCAAACCCCTTAAAGGGAATATCTATCTCGCAAAAGTAACACGCGTTGAACCGTCCTTGCAGGCGGCCTTCGTGAATTTCGGCGGTAACCGCCACGGCTTTTTGCCGTTTTCGGAAATCCATCCTGATTATTTCCGCATCCCCGTTTCCGACCGTGAGGCCTTGATTGCCGAGCAAGAAGAGGCTCTGAAAGCACATGATGAAGAGCAAGACGAGCTGGATGAAGATCTCGATGTTGAAGACGGCGAGGGCGATACTGAAGAGGTTGATGATGACAAAGATACTGTCGACGAAGTCGGCGGTGAATCATCATCCGAAGACGATGAAGAAGAGAATTCCAAGTCTAAGAAAAAGCCATCCAAGAAGTCTAAATCCAAAAAGGATGAAGATGGTGATGCTGAAAGCACCGACGATGACAATGTCGGTAATCTTAAAAATGACGATGAAGACGACGATGTAGACGGTAACAAGAAGCCCGATGATGAGGATGATGAATCTGATGACAATCGTGGTAACCGTCGCGGAGGTCGGGGACGCGGTCGCGGACGAGGAAGAGGCCGAGGTGGTCGTGGTCGCGGACGTAACGCGCCCAATAAGTCCCGTCGCGTTGAAAAATACGGCGATGACATGGATGATGAACAGCGTTTCCGCTTTAATCTTCGTCGTAAATATAAAATTCAGGAAGTGATCAAGCGCGGTCAGATTATGCTCGTGCAGGTTTCAAAAGAAGAGCGCGGCAATAAAGGTGCTGCGGTTGGCAGTTACCTGTCATTGCCTGGTCGTTATTGTGTTTTGATGCCGAATAGCCCGCGGGCCGGCGGAGTTTCCCGTAAAATTTCCAATCATAAAGACCGCGCGAAGATGCGTGACATGATGAAGGAATTGGAAGTGCCGAAAGGCATGTCCGTTATTCTTCGTACGGCGGGTGTAACGCGCACGAAAGCCGAAGTAAAACGCGACCTTGATTATCTGTTGCGTCTTTGGGCGGATATTGTTGACCTGACGAAGGAATCTTATGCTCCGGCCTTGGTTTATGAGGAAGCTGATCTGATTAAGCGCTCCGTGCGCGATCTTTATACGCGTGATGTAACGGATGTGATCGTCTCCGGTTCGGAAGGGTTTAAAACCGCCAAGAACTTCATGAAAATGATGATTCCGTCTCATGCGAAGAAGGTTACAGAATTTAAAGACGAAGACACCACGCTGTTCAACAAGTTCAAAGTTGAAGAGCAGATTAGTGAAATTGGTGAAACTACGGTTACTTTGAAATCCGGTGGTTATCTGGTGATCAACCCGACCGAAGCTTTGATTTCTATTGATGTTAACTCTGGTAAGGCGACAAAAGAACGTCATATCGAAGAGACCGCCCTGAAGACAAATTTGGAAGCGGCAGAAGAAGTCGCACGACAAATGCGCCTGCGCGATTTGGGTGGTCTGGTTGTTATCGATTTCATCGATATGGAGGATCGTCGCAATAACGGCAAAGTTGAACGCAAGATGCGTGATGCTCTTTCCGGTGACCGTGCCCGTATTCAGGTAGGGCGTATTTCTTCCTTCGGTTTGATGGAAATGTCGCGTCAACGCCTCAGCCCGTCATTGACGGAGTCACAGTTTGAGACATGCCAGCAATGTGCAGGTACAGGGCGTGTACGTACGGCCGACGCTGCGGGTATTCTGGTATTGCGTGCGATTGAGACCGAAGGTAATAAAGGCCGCGCTGCACAGGTCATTGCGCATGTCCCGAATGCTGTAGCGTTGTACCTGCTGAATCATAAGCGACAGAATCTGGCCAACATTGAAGAGCGTCATGGGCTGTCTATCCTAATCCGTGTTGACGATGCGCTTGCCGCATCGGATTTCCGTGTCGAGGTGTCGAAGCCGGCCAATAAGTCATCGAACGATGATGATGACAACGACCAGAATGACGATTCTCAAGATAATGATGAGAATGAGGAAAAGTCCAAACGCGGTCGCCGTCGTGGCCGTCGCGGTGGACGGGGTCGCGGAAGAGGACGCAATCAGAATGATGATGGCGATAATCAGGATTCCGATGATAAGGGCGGCGATGATGCCCCATCTGATAGTGGCCAGTCTGACGAAAAGAAAGATGATGGCGGAGACGAAAAAAAGTCTTCTAAAAAATCGTCTGCTAAAACATCCAAGAAGGATGAAGACAAAGACGATAAAAAAGAAGATGCCAAGGCTGATAAAAAGCCGGCGAAGAAAGAGCCAAAGAAAGCGGCTGCGTCTAAATCTTCATCCAAAAAGAAGTCGGATGATGATGGCAGCGCATCAGAGGATAAGCCTGCTAAAAAACCAGCAGCCAAAGCGTCGAAAAAAGACGACAAAGCTGATGAAAAGGCTGCCAAAAGTGTCAAACCGTCTAATGATGATAAGCCGGATGCCATTGAGCCGAAGGAATATGAGACGGTAAACGAAGCCCCTAAAAAGAAGAAAAAAGGGTGGTGGAACAAGCTGACCGATTAAGCTTGGCTTAGCGTTGTATCAACACATGGTAGAAGTGAAACGTATCGGTCGCAGGGCCGGTACCGCCGCCTTCGAAACAGGCACTGTGTTGGTTGTCGATTCCATTCGCAGAGCTGAGTGATCGTGTGTTTGTGTTGTAGTTTCCAATAAAACGTGCCCATGCGGCCGCCCATGCTGAATTATGATCTTGGGGCGGAGTGTTGCCTACCGTCGGCACTTCATTCATGCGGTTAAGCTGAACACATAGGTCTCTATCGATATATGGCAGGAAAACGAGTAATTCAGGAAATCTGACGTTGGTACCGCAGTTTACGCTTGTGCCATTACCGATGCCTTCTACACATGTTGTGCCGTTGAAGAACCATTCACCGCTATATTGCGGGGTTGGGCTGATGTCATCGATCCAACTTTCTTGCGGATCTGTGTAAGTCAGACCACCCCCATTCACATCAAAGATGTGACATGAACGGTTGGTCGGGCTGTTCGCGTTGAAATATGCATCGTTATTATCTTCGACGCCGTCGCCATTACTATCGTGCCAAAAGGAGATCGCGTTCTCTGAACAGCCAAGCTGGAGTAATTGCTGAACGGCAACTTCAAAAGATTTAACCGTGCGCATAATGCGCGAGGCTTCTATGCTTCTGCGCTCGAAATCACCGCTTTGGTCAACAGTCGAGCCACCGCGGCTTAACACGATCGTCAAAGCGCCCAGCAAGGCGACACCGATCAGAATAAACCACAATGCATTACCGCGCTGTGCGCGTTTTTGATCTCTCATACTTTAATAGTGGCACAGCTTAGGCTGTTTGGGAATGTTGCTCTTGCCCGTTTTGCGCATCCTCGACGCGCTTTCGGGCATATTCAGATGCAATCGAGGCAAGATCACGATCGGGATTGTTGTTTGCGAGTTCTAACACTTCGGAAAAGCGTCTCGGGACACCGGTTTTTAGATCTTCTGTAACCTGCTGAGCGTTTTCTCCAACTTTCGCGACCCAGATAACGCCTGCTGCGTTCACGATATAGTCGGGGCAATACAGTATGCCGAGCGTGTGCATCAGTTTGCTTTGCGCGCCGCCGATTTGGTCGGCCTGTTGGTTGTTGGCCGCGCCACAGACGATCTGCACGCCGGCGGCTTTTAAACGCTGTACGTTTGCGTCAGTCAATGTTCCACCGATTGCATTCGGCGCAAAAATGTCCGCTTTTACGTCGTAAATTTGATCAAGCTCGACCTTTTCAATCTCTACGCCCTCGGCAGAGAGTTTTTCGAATACTGCGGCTGATGTATCTGTTCCGATCAGGATCGCTCCTTCATCATGAAGGAGCTTGGCCATAGTTCCACCGACTGCGCCCAAACCTTGCATGGCGACACGTACACCCTGTAAGGAGTCGCGGCCAAGCTTGTGCTTTACGGCAACTTTCATGCATTCAAAAACGCCGATCGCGGTTAACGGTGATGGGTTTCCGCTGACGACTTCCGGGTCCTCGGATGTGGCACCCTTAATGAAGGGGGTTGTCTCCAACATTTTATCGAGGGCGTATTCGCTGATATTCATGTCTTCAGCACCGAAATATAACGGTTGGTCTTTATTGATGATATTAAAGCCAGCCGCCATGATTGTAAGCGCAGCGTCGCTCGGGCGGTCCTGACCTTCCTGCGCCATAATCACGCTTTTTCCGCCGCCGTTATTTAAGCCGCCTGCGGCGTTTTTCCATGTCATAGCTTCGGACAAGCGGAGCACATCAGTCAGTGCTTCGTCTTCCGTATCATAGTGTTTGTAACGAATACCGCCTAAACCCGGGCCCAGGGCGGTGTTGTGTACGCCGACAAAAGCCGTAAAACCCGTTGTTTCCTCGGAAATTTTAAAAACGCGCTCATGCCCCATAAATTGCGGATGGTCGCTTACGGGTACCTCTGAAACGTTGATGGTGTTTAAAAAGTTATCGGGCATTGTGTTTTTTTTTGTCTGTTCGAGCGATAAAAAGCCACAGGCGCCGCCGATTTGCAAGCCGTAACCGTGATTTAGGTCTAAAAACCCGTTGTGCGACGCAACGATAGCTAAAAATCTGAAAAAATTAAGATCGAATTTTATTTACTTTCTATAAAGATTTTATGTGTTATGTTAAATATGTAAGGACAAATGATTGGTAATAAGGGTGTTTTAAAAAAATATCAGTCATTATTCCTCTTTTTGAATGTCACAGACCAGTGACTTGGGACAGATAAGAGCGCGAAATAGCGCCAGAGCATTGACCGGGCAAGGGAAGGCCCGTTTTTGCGGTCCGTACGGGGTTTTATTTTCTAGGTTATATAAAAATTTTTGGTTTATCTCTTATGTCATGCGCACTGGCCTGTATGAGAGCTGAGGAATAATTAGTGTTGCCCCACGTATAAAACCTCTAGCATTCATACAGGCTCTTTTTTTTTGCCTTAATCCTGTCTACATTAATGGTTCATTTGATAAATACAGGATCTCTCATGAAGCCTTTCTCTCTTTATTTCGCATTGTTCGTTTTGACCGTTTTTATCCCGCTGGGCGTATTGGCGCAGGACGAAGCCGAAGATGCACCCGCGCATGCTGCTCAATCTGATGAGGCAAAATCCTTAGCCATGCAGGTTAGAGAGGGGATCGAAGAGTTCACGAAAGACCTAAATCGTTCAGAAAAAAGGCATTTTGGCGTTATTTACGGCAATTATAACCTGATTAAAGTTGTTGAGCGCATTCGTGAAGATGTTGGGAATGCGGTCGATGCTTGCGGTGATGAAAACCCGGATATCAAGGAAGAAGCTGAAACTCGCTATAAGGCCTGGACCGAGGCTATTGACCCTGTTTTGAAAGACGCAGAAGCGAATGTCGGTAATATGATTGTCGCTCAGGAATATGCAAGGCCGCGTAAATTCGACACATTCTTCAAACTGGTTGAAAAGGCCCGCAACGCGCATGATAAGGATGTCGAGAAAGTTCCTGTTACCACTTTGGAAGCATGTCAGACAATGATCGAAAAAATGGACGATACGCAGGAAAATCTGACAGAATTACTGACGGATACGTTGGTGAGCCTGCCTCATGCTCTGGAAGCCGAGCGTCAAAAAGAGGCGGAAGAGAAAGCTGCTCAAGAGCAAGCTGAGCGTGAAAAAGCTGAAAAAGAAGCTGCAGAACAAAAAGCAGCGGAAGAAGAGGCTGAAAAGGCGGCTGAAGAAGACGAAGAATAAGCCGCTTCACAATCCACTCTTTAAAAACGTTAACCTTTTGTTAACTAATTGAAATTGCACGAAAAATTTGTTTTTTTTGCGCGTGTATGGCATAATGCAATTACGCTAAAGGCGCCCTTGTATAAGGGGCTAAAAAAGACAAAGTAAAAACAATAACTTAGCTTTTGGCGTTTTGGTGTTAACAGCCGCAATACAAATAAGCGGTAGGACAAAAATTTAGAGGGTGTATCGATGGCGGTCTCAGACGACCAAATTGCATTAATCCATTCAGCGTTAGAAGCTTTGAACGCGCCTACGGGTGATCGTGATACGCTTGCGCGTGATGTGAATGCTGGTCTGACGTCTTTGGTGACCATGATTAATCAGGCATCGGAGGGAGAGGATGTTCGTCTTCCTGAAGGTGGATATACCAAAGAATTCGGACAGCAGCTTCTTGCCCAGCTACAAAATTTCCGTCAAACGGATGGTTTTCAATCCCTAAAAGACAAGCTGAGCTGGTCATTCGGTGGCACGCAGGCTGCGCAGGCTATGCTGTCAGTTTTGCAGCGTACGCAAGGTGTTAGAATTCCCCAAGCGATTTACGACGACCCCCAGAGGTTGATTACTCTTGTTGAGGGCGCTGACAGTATTGTTGCGGCTTTGGATGCTGCACATGATGAAGGGCTACTCTCAGCAGAACGGGCTGAGGCCGCTCCCCCGCCTCCGCCGCCGGAACCGGGCGAAGAGGGGACTGATGGGGCCGAACCTCCTGCGCCGCCGCCAATGACAGTCATTGGTGCGACGACGATTGTCGAAGAAGCTCTTAAAGGATTAGCACCGAAAATAAACGGCGCTTTGGAAGGTGCACAGGCCAAAATGCAAGGCAATGAGCTGGGCTCTCTGGCTGCGCAATTTGGTTTATCAGGCTTGTTTGAATCTTTCACACAGGTAGGCATCCTCGATCACCGTATTCCTGAAATCACGACAGTAGATGCCGTATTTGATTTGCGTTCACAAGCATCCTTACAGGCCCTGATGATTTTCC
>CAZLTT010000020.1:0-24034 GCA_964562515.1 uncultured Micavibrio sp. | reverse complement strand
GCGAGGGCCGCGTTCTGGCGCGGGCGGGTAATGACCTCAAAGACTTTGGCCTTTTCGGTTTGTTTCATGGAATCACCGTATTTCTCCCGCAAATTCGCCAAAGCGATGCGGTCACCCGCGAGGTTCAACGCGACAGCACGTTGAAGCAGCAAGGCTGCATTTTCATCATCAAGCGGGCGGGTCAGCGAGATATTCTTACTCGCGATAACATCGTCGAGCGCTTCGGCGGCGTCATCCCAGTATCCGGCCGTCCATGCGATATCACTGCGCAACAAATCCATTTCCGGTGTGCGGTCGAGGTTATTAAGCAGAGCAAGCGCCTGATCCGGGCGGCCATTGCGGGACATCGCACGAGCACGCAGCATTAAAATTTCGCGATAACGGGCGGGTGTTTTAAATTCATCCGGTAGAGTTTCCAACTTTGCCGCCGCCGTATCGAGCGCCTTAATTGCCTGATCGGGTTTATTGTCCAGCAACCGGATCGCCGCCAAACGGACAGCCACACGATAAACGTCCGAACCTTGCAGGCGATGTTCGAGTTGATGGTCGAGCAAGTCCCCTGCTCGTTCCAACAGGTCAGCATTGGCCAGAATTTCAGCCAGTTGTTGAACGATGGTGTTCCCCCGTTCGTCGAGCGGTACAAGCTCCCTGAACTCGTCATACAGCGCGACTGCATCCAAGGCAGAAACTCTGTTGATTTGAGGGCTTAAGAATAATTCCGCAAACATATCGGCCATATCGCCCGCAACCCGTCGGCCGAGCGGCGTTCCGTCATCGAATGTCACCGCATCGCGCATAACTTTCAGGCCGCGAAGATATTCGCCCGCTTCGAAATAGGTGCGGCCAAGCCAGTAATTAATTTGCACTTCCAACTCGTCGCCGCGCCATGCATAGCGCAAACGTTCGAGATTATCGATCGACTCAGCCGGCTGCAGCAAGCCTTCGTCGATCTTCAAGCGGTTTAGGGCCAACCCCGCCTTCGCGCGGTAAAGATCGTCACGGCCAACGGTCAAGGGTTCCCAGAATTTCAGGGTCTTTTCTATATCGCCGCTTTGTCGGGCCGCCTCACCGAGTAAGTATGTCAGCGATGCGCGCTCGGGTGCGTTCATATTTTCGCGGTTATCATAAGCAATCTGCAGCAGTTCCTTTGCGGTTTTCATGTCTCCGTTTCGCAGAGCGATCTCAGCCAGACGGGGCAGCAAACGGTTCTGCAACAGTTCAGGATAATCATGCAGCATGCGAATATTTCTCGGCATGATCTGCGCGGCCTGTTGCCAGTCACCAACATCGGCGAGAACATAAGCACGCCAGAACTGCACCTCTTCAAATGGCTGTAACAGATCACGTGAAAGGTGACCGTAGGCATCTTCGTTATGATAAGAAAGCGCCGCAGCCACACCGTAAATGGCGGCAAATTCGGGGTTATCCCAGAGGTCGGGGCGCTTCGCGACAGCAAAGTCCAGAGCGCCGAGCGCTTCGGGGCCCATGGCGTTGGCGACATACATCTGACCGAGCGTTAACAGGCTTTCGGCTTGCGCCCCGTCGGATTGCGAGCGGAGGTCACCGAGAATAACGCGTTTATTTTCATCCGAGGCATGCACGCCGCCGAGACGCCACGCGCGGAAATCAAAAATCCGTCTTGCATTTCCACCTGTTGAGGCCAGTTGTGCGGATGAAGGCGGCGCAAACTTTGTAACCGATTCCAGTAATTTGGATTCAATAATGCTGAGGCCGTTCTCACGCGAAATCTCAACGCCGCCGCGAACAATTTGTACCTTAAGGTCAGACACTTTTGGCACAATCGCCAGACCGACAGCACTCTCCAGAACAGAAAAATCGACGAATTCACGCGCAGGTCCGGCAAAGCTTTTTGCCTCATCAACCGTTACGACTTTAATGTTCCTTCCGGTAAGCGGATCTTTGAAGTCGAGCACGTTGCGTGCGCCCTCTAACGGCCACAATACTTTACCGCTGCGTATTTCCTCGCGATCAACATCTTTACGCAAAGGCGATACCGGCGGGTCCGATTTTTCAACATCCTGCCCGAAAGCAATGCTCCACTGAATGCCGCCGCCGCGTCCCTTAAAACCAGTAGACGGGTCTTTGGTAAGGTACGCGATGCCTCGATCTGTTTCGATATCCTGAAATGGCAACATATCATCTTTAAGCGGGCCAATGACTTGCGGACGAATTAATGCGTCGGTCTTGTCATTCACCACCCAAATACGACCCGCAGTTCGAAATGAAGCCAAACCAAAATTGTCTATAGAGGATATGCTTATGTAAGTTTCGGGCGCACGGGCCTTAATCTGAACAGTATCCGTAACGATGTCCGGACCGTCCTGATTTTCGGCGATCTCTTCGATTTTTTCTTTTAGCTCCTGCGTCTGCGGGCTAATGGCTTGCTCTTCAGCTTCGGGATTTGGTTCTAAGAGTTCTTCTTTTGGTGGCTCGGGAACGGCTTCGGGTTCGGTTTTTTCGGCCACCTCTTGCGGTGCGGGTGCAGACGCACCATCCAGACCAGTCACTTTTATCGGCCCGAAATTTTGCGGTCCTGCTGACGGGTTAAAGACATCCACCACCACTTTTTGGCCCGCACGCAAATCCCGAATGCGGCTGCCCTCCGGGATACCGACCTTGATCGATAGAGGAGACGATGAAACCAGCGTTACGGCGCGAATATTCGGGAGGGGTTGATTCAAAAATGTTTTCGGATCAACGGACGCATCTTTCTGGAACGAAATTACGACAGAGTCTGCTCCGTCTTTTTTCACGCTGTATTGAACAGTCTCGTCCCAATCAAAAACCAAGCGCGTATAGTCAGCATGCTTTCCGGTTCGCATCGCGACCGTGTCGGCGACAGCCGTGCTCGCGATTGACACAACCGCAGCAAGCAGAACAGCAATTTGAAAGCGCTTAAGCATGTTAATACCGTGCCATACAGGCGTTTAAAGGACAAGAAGCCGCCCTTATTGATCACAATGTTACACAGATTAAACCGAAGCCGCGTTAAGGCAGATCGAACTCGATAACATCACGCTGCGAGCCGTCATCTTCCATGATGACAATGTCAACACGGCGGGACAGCGACAAACGCTCGTCTTCGGGCAGGTCAGGCAACTCGTCATATCGTGCGCTCGACAATCCGCGGACCGTCATATTTCGCTGATAGCCGGAGTTTTTGAGAACAGCGGCAACACTTCCTGCGCGGGCCAGCGACAGCTCCCAGTTCGACGGAAAGTCTTTTGAGTCTTTGGGCATCGGACGCGGGTCTGCGTGACCGATGATTTCGATACGGTTTCTAATGCGGTTCATCGTATTGCCGAGTGTGAACAACACCTGCTTGCCGCCGTCACCAACGTCCGCCTTACCCGGTTCAAACAGCAAATCGGTCGGTACGGATACGATCAGGTGGTCTGTTTGCGGAATAAGAACAATGTCCTGCATACGCTGATCGGTAGCCATGCTGTTGGTGATAATTGTTTCGAGATAGCCCAGATCCAATGCTTCGGCGAAATCGACCTTGTCGATATTAATCGTTTCCTGAGCACCTCTATTCCATTGCTCGGAATAGGTCTGGCTGAACTGACTTGTAATACCTTCGGTGACATGTTCCCAGTCTTCTTCGATCGGAACGCTCATTGAATAGAGCAAGACAAAGAAAGTCAGCATCAAAGCCATAATGTCTGTGAAGGTAATCAACCAAAGCGAGGAGCCGCCGTCTTCGGTTTGATGGACGCGTCCTTTGCGCAATTCCTGCATGATGTCGTTTTCATCGCCGCCGGTTTTTGTGTTTTGCGGTTTGGTAATCATGGAGTTTCCTCCTCAGCGACTGTTTCGGCAGGCGCCTCTTCGGCGGACGTCTCTTCCTGCTCTTCAATTCCGGAGCGGGTCGGATTGAAAGGTTCGTAGCGGCGAAAAACCAAATTCACATAGCCTTCGTCACCTTGACGGATACCGGCCGTAATTTGTTTTGTCGGTAAACCGGCATCGGTAATTCTGCGGGCGATACCGGAGATGGCGTTGTTATGAATGGAGTAGACTTCAGGTCCTTCACTCACCAGCAACGCGGGATCGTCATTAATGTTCAGGATCATATCCATTTTGTAAGCAACGCTATCGCCTGTCTCCAGAAGAGAGACAAGCATGGGCAACAAATTAACCTGCGCATCATCTATGGGACTTACGGGTGCCTGAGGCGCAGCTGATAAGGATGAATATACGGCGTCACGAAACGGCTCGAAGGGCATACGGACATACATAGTCGTGCCGAGACGGTTCTGTTTGGTTTGCGCTTCACTGATCTGGGATTGGAACAGCGCCTCGAGTTTATCGAGTGTACTGCCGAGATTAAACATCGGGCTTTTTTCAAGCGTTGGTCCGGGCGGGATGAGCTCCATCGGATCACGGTTAGAAAAAGCGACCATTAAGCTGTTAAGAACAGGTCTGGATTTAGTGTCTTCAAAAGTTGAGATTGCATTTAAAATAATAAAAAACGCCAACAACATGATGAAGAGCGAAAGACCAAGAAACTGGTTTGCCATATGTTTCATTATAAGCCCCACAGCGGCCTTTTGACAAAGTTTTTGCGCTGTCTTCACACGCATTTTTTATCATGCGCACTCAAGACACATTAAAGTATGCCCGAAATTGAATAATATTCAAAATTGTTAAGGGGTTAGTTATTCGCGGGAAAGTCGGGAAGTTGCTTTTCCTGTGCCAACAAAATCGTAACAGTGCGTGCACGTTCAGGGTTCATATTGGCCAAGATCGGCGACAGGCGTCGTTCGGACATGCGGGATAAAACCGCGGTCAGAACATCAAGGTCCAGAGTGTCAAAAATACGGGCTGCCTCTTTGGGCTTCATGCCCTCATAAATTTTCACGAGGCTTTCTATACGCGCGGCCTCTTCTTCGGATTGCTGTACGAGTAGTCCTTCGATTTCCGAACGCAGATTGCTCATCTCTTCGAATTTACGTTCGATTTCCTGCTCGGCTGCGCGTAATAATGCCTCGCGCGTGGCCAGTTCGCGTTCACGCTGATCTAGCATTTTGCGGCGTTCCGCCATATCTTCCAAGACATCACGCGTTGCCTGCGAAAACCCTGATCCGTCATAAACCGGATCACGCCAATCGGTTTCTTCCAGTTCGCTAACGGGAATATCCTCGACGTCTTCATCGGCTGCTGCTGCCATTTCCATCTCGGTGTCGGTTTCGTCATCTGCGGCAGACGGCTCAACACCTGTTATCGGCGACAACAGCATATCATCCGGCGCCATCTCGTCGGCTGCGACAGCTTCGCCATTCAAAGAGCGTACGCCGACGGCAAAATCAACCAGGCGCACAGAAAATGCGAGCATTGCCACAACAACGAGCAAAGGAATAATTTTAACACGGGCGAGAAAGTTCATGGGCTTAACGTCCTCCCTGCCCTTGTTTCTGTCCGTGCAGAGCTTCCAACAATTCACGTTCAGCACGACTGAGGTCGGCGTCATCATCCATGTCGTCGCCGAAATCGCCGGTTTCCTCTTCAAATTCGCGGTCCTGAATAAAGAAAGACGGCGGTTCGATTACGCTGTCACCGGCTTGCGGCTCATCCTCTTCTTCGAAGTCATCTTCTTCATATGCATCGAAAGATTCATATTGCTGCGCGGCTCTTTGCAAACCTTTACCGCTAGAGATGTTTTCCAGACGGTTGGCCAGACTGTTACTGGTTTCATTAATCATCTTCAGCTCTTCGGCCATCTTTTTGGAGTCGTGTAACACGTCATCCAGATTATCCGCAGCCACATGACTTGCCGCCTTCAATCCTTCGATCGCGGTTTGTGCTTCATCAATATTTTTGGCTAAGTCGTTTATCATCGCCTTCATGTCGTCGCGGTGTTTTTTAAAATTATTCAGGCTGCGTGACAAATGCAGGGCGTAATAAATTGTGCCCACAAGCGCGACCAAAATCACAAAATCAAGTATCAAACTCAGTAACTCAGCAGTCATATGAATATCCTTTACTCATCAAGCTATTGCTCATCGTCCTCTTCGGGCTCGATATAATTTTCGATACGGACGGCGATATGTTCCTGTTTCTGACCGACAGGCCCCTTAAACATCGGGAAGTGGCCACAACGTAATTCGAGATCGTCTTCGGTGCGGGTCGAGAACATAATTCGGGTACCGACTTTCCAATTCAGCATCTCGCCAAGCGGCAAAATTTTCTCACCCAGAATGGCCTGCAGCTGAATGTCGGTTTTGTAAAGTTCTTGCGTCAGGTGGCTTTCCCAGATCGAGTCACGACCGAATTTTTCACCCATGAACATCTGCAAGAGCAGTTCACGAATGGGTTCGAGCGTCGCATAAGGAATAAGAACCTCTACGCGGCCGCCGCGGTCACCCATGTCCACGCGAAGGCGCGCAAGCACACACGCATTGTTACTTTGGGTAATGGTTGCGAAACGCGGGTTGGTTTCCATACGGTCCAAAGTGAAGCTGACCGGAGACAGCGGGTCGAACGCAGATGACAGATCACCCAAAGTGACCTGCACCATTTTTTCAACCAGTTTTGTTTCGATTGTCGTGTAAGGACGGCCCTCTACGCGAATTGCAGGTGTCCCTTTTCGGCCACCCAACAACACATCCACGATCGAATAGATCAGCGCGGAGTCCGTGACGAGCAAGCCGTTATTGTCCCATTCCTCCGCCTTAAAGACAGAAAGCATCGCGGGAAGCGGGATAGAATTCATGTAATCGCCGAAGCGCACGGTCGAGACTTGGTCGAGAGAAACCTCGACGTTATCGGATGTCAGGTTTCGTAGTGAGGTCGACATCAGGCGCACCAGACGGTCGAACACGATGTCGAGCATCGGCAGACGCTCGTAGTTGACCATCGCGGAATTGACCAGCGCCATAACGCCGGATGTTTCCGCGCCCATCGCCGTGTCATCATCAAAGCCGAGCAGAGAGTCGATTTCGTCCTGATTCAGGATGCGCGTCCCGGCGCCGTCTTCATCGCCCATTCCGTCGAATGCAGGCACAGCGTCGCCGATGGACGGATCTACATCCGCGCCATCTCCGTCCATGTTTTCCCACTGGTCAACCATGGCCTGTTCTTCATCGCTCATTTCGGAGAGCTCGTCTGTTGGCGTATCGCTCATAGTTTATCTTTTATGCTTTCCAATCTGGTCCGACCCTTTGCCTTGCAAGAACCGTACCTCTTTTTTCAAGTATAGCATTATTGGATCAGAATTTCCTGAAACAGCACATCCTTAACCTTTGTCGGGGCAGCGGCCTGATTAACACGCCACAGCAATTCGGTCTGGAGTCTGTAAATCCCTGAAGAACCGCGCAAATCACGGACACGCAATTCACGCAAATATGTTTGGAACTGGTCAATTACACGCGGGATAATCGCTTCGACAGCGGCGCGATCCTCGGCAGATTTTAGCTCCAATTGAACCGTCAGACGAAGATAACGCGGTGTGCCGTCCTCGGTGCTGAGGTTGACCGTCAGCGTCGGTATCTCGAGAAATGTGCCGCCGTGGCCATCCCCTTCGCCATGATGTTCACCATCCGCAAGTTCGTGAAGCTCGTCAGCCTGAGACTTTTCATCGCCTTTACCAAGGACACCATCCAGCATTCCGGTAAAATACAGACCGCCACCCGCAGCAAGAAGCAGCGCAACAACAACGCCCAAAATCAGCGGTAGAGGCGGACCACCGCCTTCTTCCTCATCAAGGCTTTCGATCAGATCGCCTTCGGTCTCTTCGCTGATTTCGTTGCTATCGGTTTCTTCGGCCATAACGAACTCTTTTTGTTCAATGATTCAATACGATAAATATAAATCATATCAGCACCATCGTCTAACCCCCATCATAATCATGACAAAGCTATGCACATGCTCTCCACCGACATATGTGGATAAGTAAACGGCAAAAATTACCGCAAAACATTGGTCCGTTTGTGGTTTGCGGCAGATGATTCCGTGCAAGCGCTTTTCATACCATCGCCTCAAACACTTGAAAAACATAGGTTTTTGATTCTGGCACAGCGCGTGCAATGACCCCAACGAGATTTTAGGAACTGCGCTCAAGAAACGGCGCGATAGGTATTTAACGGTAAGGATACACCAACGATGGAAAACAGTATTTATCTGGCTTTATCCCGTCAAATGACATTACGAACCAATATGGATGTGATCGCGAACAATGTCGCGAACGCAACCACACCCGGTTATCGTGGCCAAAACTTACTGTTCCAGAGCTATCTGGCGGATCAGGATGGTGACTTGGTTGACCCGGCCGCCGAAGACGATCTTGCCTTCGTTTACAACCGCGGCCAGTACCAGACCGAAGACCAGGGATCATTCCGTTTTACAGGTAACCCGCTCGACATTGCGCTGAGCGGTCCGGGATTTTTTGGCGTACAGGGCGCGAACGGTGAAACATTTTATTCCCGATCCGGTCGCCTGCAACTTGATGCGAACGGTACAATCGTCACATCAAACGGCGATCCCGTAACCAATTCCGGCGGGGCACCGATTACCGTTCCGGAAGGATCAACCGAAATCAAAATCGATGCGGCAGGTTTTATTTCCAACCAAGACGGACAAGTCGGGCAGATCGGCATTTTTGAATTCGACAATGTGCAGGAGCTAGAGCCGCGCGGGAATACATTGTATTTCGCGCCGAACGGCGGACAGCCGGCCACCGACACGAAAGTCGAACAAGGGATGTTGGAAAGTTCCAACATTACCCCCGTCATCGAAGTGACGCGCATGATCGACACGTTGCGTAACTACCAATCAATGCAGCGTGTAATCAGCAACGAAAACGACCGTCTGCGATCCATGATCCAGCGATTAACAGGACAAAGCTAAGAGTTTAAGTAAGGAGAAACACACCATGCCAACACGTTCTTTAGATATCGGCGCAACCGGAATGCTCGCGCAACAAATGAATGTGGACATCATTTCGCAAAACATCGCGAACATGACCACCACAGGATACAAGCGCCGCCATATCGCGTTTCAGGACTTGCTCTATCAAAATATTGACCGCCCGGGTTCAACATCTTCGGATGCAGGAACAACCATCCCGACTGGCTTGCAGGTCGGTTTGGGTGTGCGCCCGGCGGCGGTTGCACGTGAACACGCACAAGGCGCGCTGCGCATCACTGAAAACCCGCTCGATCTAGCGATTAACGGTGAAGGGTTTTTCCAGATTGAATTGCCGAACGGCGATACAGGATACACACGTGACGGAACATTTCAGGTGAATGAAAACGGCGAGATCGTAACCGTTGACGGATACTTGCTCGACCCCGGCATCACCATCCCAGAAGATGCGCTGAGCATTGACGTTAACCAACAAGGTGAAGTGATTGTCAGCATTCCGAACCAGACGGCCTCTCAGAATATCGGCCAGATCCAACTTGCGAACTTTATCAACCCCGCAGGTCTGGAAGCGATTGGTGACAACCTCTTGCTCGAAACAGATGCATCCGGATCACCGAACACAGGTAACCCGGGCGATGACGAGCTTGGCACAATTCAACAGTCGGCGCTGGAACAATCCAACGTGAACGTGGTGGAAGAAATTACCGAGCTGATCACCGCACAGCGTGCGTACGAGATGAACTCGAACATTATCTCGACGACAGATGAGATGCTGCAGACCCTTGGTCAGCTTCGATAAAACATGAACGGGTAGCTTTAAGGAGACATGAGAATGCGTAAATTGAATTGGAAAACAGTATATCCGCCGTCACGGTTTAAGTTCCGTGAGATATTGAGCGTGCTGGCCGTAATGATTTTGGCTGCCGCGGTTATCATACCGACAACGGCGTCCGCGTTTGCCATCAGTTTACGCCACAACGCAATGATCGAGGGTAACGTGATTACGCTCGGTCACCTGTTCTCCGGTCTTGAGCAAAACAAAGCCGATAAAGTGCTCGGCCCTGCTCCGCAACCCGGTCAGGATATGGTTTTGAATGCACGGACATTGATGCGCGTTGCGATTGCGATGGACCTGCCATGGCGTCCCGCAAGCACGGCGGACACGATCCGTCTGACCCGCGCGGCGACAGTGATTTCCCCTGATATCATTCAGGATGTTTTAAAGACAGAAATTTCCGCGCACGGTGTGGACGGACGTTTCGAGATTGCCTCCGCAAGCACCATGAATGACATCATCCTTCCCTATGGTGAAAGCGCGACAATGGATGTCGAGCAGTTCAGCTTCGACGGCGCAAAGAACCGTTTTGATGCGGTGATTGTTGCTCCGTCCAAGGAAAACCCGATTGTCCGCGAACGTGTAAGCGGCGTTATTCATCGTGTAGTCGATGTCCCCGTCTTGCGCTCGACAATGAAAAACGGCGCAGTCATCAAGCAAGGCGATATCGATTACGTACCGATGAAGGCGCACAATTTGAAACATGACATGGTTCTGAATGTCAGCGAGCTTCTTCACATGACGCCACGCCGCATCGTTGTTGCAGGTGAACCGATCAAGGTGAATGAAATTCAGCCGCCGCAAATTGTTGCACGCGGTGAGCTCGTCACCATGATTTACCAGAACGGCCCACTATCATTAACCGCACAGGGCAAGGCCCTTCAGCACGGCGCCAAGGGCGATATGATCCGTGTCGTAAACAACAGCAGCAGCCGCACAATCGAAGCAAAAGTTACAGATTTCGGCGAAGTTCTGGTGTTGGACTTTTAAGAGAACAGGTGAAAGGTAAAGAACAATGAATAAGGTTTTGAAATACGGTGTGATTTTAATGGCGACAAGCACTCTTGCCGCATGCAGCACCGCAAGTGATCGTATTGCCAATATCGGCAAAGCACCCGAGATGACAAAGATCAGCAACCCGACAACGCAACGCGAATATCAACCTGTTAGCTTGCCGATGCCGTCACCGAAGAATGTTCAACCCCAGAAGAACTCGCTTTGGGCCGCGGACCGTACAACATTCTTCAAGGATCAACGCGCGAATGATGTCGGCGACATTATCACGGTTGTTATCGACATTGACGATGAAGCCGAGTTGGAAAATGAAAGCAGCCGTTCACGCACAAGTAATGAAGATGCAAACCTTCCTGCATTACTTGGCTACGAAGGTTCACTGGACCGCATACTGCCCGAAGCCGTTAACCCGGACAACCTGATTGATTTCGGATCAGGTTCCAACCATGCCGGCGAAGGTTCCGTAGAGCGCGAAGAGGAAGTGAGCGTTCAGCTCGCGGCGCTCGTCACACAGATTTTGCCCAACGGCAACATGGTCATTCATGGTTCGCAGGAAGTTCTCGTGAATTTCGAAAAGCGCATCCTTCAAATTGACGGCGTTATCCGCCCCGAGGATATCAGCGTGCGCAATACCATTTCATACGAGCAGATCGCCGAAGCGCGCATCGTCTATGGCGGCGAAGGTCAAATTACAGATGTTCAGCAACCGCGCTACGGACAACAGCTTTATGATGTGATTTTTCCATTCTAAACAAAAGCTTATAGCAATTTTTTAAAGATACCTTACCCACCTAAAGTCAGCCGTTTCGAAGTTCGCTTTGAACGGCTTTCTTTTTAATCGCCATAAACACCCAAAATATTTGACATATTCTCAATTCTTTTGCATATTGCGCCTTCTTAAGAAAGGCCACGAGATGAACGAGACAAACCAAGAAGACACATTTTTCGACCTGGGTCACGATGACCGGGTGCTCCTAACGACCCCCTACACGCCTGAAATGGCTACAAAAATGAAGGAATGGGGAGCATCAGGAGACCAAGCTAAACGCCAGATGATTGCCGAATTTGCA
Source organism: uncultured Micavibrio sp. (assembly GCA_964562515.1). Classification (GTDB taxonomy): domain Bacteria; phylum Pseudomonadota; class Alphaproteobacteria; order Micavibrionales; family Micavibrionaceae; genus TMED27. The sequence goes on along the minus strand of CAZLTT010000020.1, from coordinate 12,229 downwards.
GAACAGCAAGACCCCGGATTCCAGAACTACTTCGGGCTTTTGGCCACAACGGCCGAGAAATACGGACTATTTTTAGGTGAAGTCGAAGAAACAGGCCACATGGCCCTCGTTGGCCACAAAGAGCCAGTGGAAGAGGCTTTTGCCGATATTAACGCCTCTTACAATTCCCGTGTTTTGACTGCCGATGAATATGTCGCCTTCATGGAAAACGCTCTGGGGGCACGCGCCGAACAAGGCGCCCAAGGTCCTCAAGACGGAATTCACGGCGCAAACTAAGCTTCATAAAGACTTTTGATAAAGCATGCTAAACACATAGTTTGGCATGTTTTTTAACCTTTTTATGCTAGGATAATACTGACGATAAAGGATTTATGGTTAGTAGTGTCAATAGTATATTGAACCCCGTGCAGCAACGGCAGTTGACTGCACTCCGTTCCACAGCACGGCTTGTGGACAGTGTTTCCGCGCGTTTAGCGAGCGGACTTGCCGTAAATTCAGCGATCGACGACCCTCAAAATTTCTTTGCTTCTCAATCCCTTGGCTTTCGCGCCTCCGATATCGCACGCCGCCTCGACGGCATTCAACAAAGCATTCGCACACTACAAGAAGCGCAGAACGGTCTGGACTCAGCATTTGATATTCTGGATCTGGCAGAATCCTACCTTGTCGACATTGAGGAGCGTTATCGCGCGGGTGAAATCGTCCCCGAACCTTTAGGGGATCCGACCAATGTCACCAATATACGCCCCGCCGCAACTGACTTTCTCGGCTATGCCGGATCACAAGATAGCGGTGGCCCCGTCGCGGTCACAAATGGCGGGCAAGAGTTCACCTTAAGCGGCAACCTCTGGAAACGATTATTGGTCAATTACACCGTCACACCCGACACCGTTCTGGAGTTTGACTTTGAAGGGCCGATCATTCCGGAGATCGCCGCAATCGGCTTTGATAACGACAACACGTTCAACAACGACAATGATCGTTTCTTCCTGTACGGCACGCAGCTTGGGGGGCTGAACTACTCAGCACCAATCGGTACATTTCAGTATCCGGGAACCGGCGTTGTCCATGTTGAAATACCCGTTGGCACATTCTTTACCGGAACATTTTCCCACCTCACCTTTATCAATGACGATGATTCCAACCCCACCGGAACAAGCATATACAGCAACGTATTTTTGCGCGAAGGGCCAATTGACAACGCTCTTGTAGGGCCACCGGGATTGCAGGAGGGATATGAGGCTATCCTCGACCAGCTCGACGCACTGATCGAAGACTCCGATTATCGCGGGTTAAACCTGCTGTCTAACGAGGATCTGGTTACCCTGTTTAATGAGAACGGAACCAGCCGCCTAACCACAGAATCCATAGACGCCACTTCATCGGGGCTGGGGCTTGAACGCGAAGATTTCAATTCGATCGAGGCCGTGCAGGTCAAAATCGCAGAAGTTCGCGAAGCGCGGGAAGCCCTGCGGCGCTATAACAGCTCCATTGCATCGGATTTAAACATCTTGCAAACACGTTTGGACTTTACGCGCGAAACCATCAATACGTTGCTCGCCGGGGGAGACGATCTGGTTGTCGATGACCAAAACCAGGCGGGCGCGGAGTTTCTCGCCCTGCAGGTGCGACAGCAGATACAGTTCAGCACGCTCGCGACACCGCAAGCATCGATCACAGACTTTCTTTAAGATAGCAGATTAGTCGTCGCGCTTGGTTTTTTCCATGCGCTCGTGGCGTTCCTGCGCCTCGAGAGATAACGTCGCGATCGGACGGGCCTTCAGGCGTGCAATCGAAATTGGTTCACCGGTTTCTTCGCAGTAACCATATTCACCATCATCGATCTTTTCCAACGTGCTGTTGATCTTGGAAATCAGCTTACGCTCACGGTCGCGAGTACGAAGCTCCAACGCGTGGTCCGTTTCCTCCGACGCGCGGTCGGTCAAGTCGGGTTTTTGCAACTCCGTGCCCTGCAGTGTTTTGGCAATCGTATCCTGCGATTCCTTCAAAAGGTCTGTTCGCCATGCGATCAAAGCCTGACGGAAATACTCCAACATGATCGGATTCATGAAGTCACCCTTGTCTTTTTCGGGATCATAATCCTGCGGAACGATTACACTGCTTGTAGAACTCATTGTTGTTTCCCCATTTCAATAAAACAGCAGGTTTAAACCTGTAAGGCTCAGAAATATATGCAGCTTTTTGGCCGCTGACAAGTAAAACCGTTGTTTGATGATAAATATGCTGAAGATGGTTTATTTATGCGGTCTTTGGCTTCTGCGCATTCAGCGCAACACGCATCTTTGCGAGCTCCACCTGCGCACGCAGGTCAATTTCATCCATAATGCCCGTCAGTGCCGGATCCATGATTTTTTCACGGTGAGATGCAACCACATCGGCCACATCGATCATATGCCCGACAGTCAGCGAGCCATTGAGCATCGCCATACGAATTTTCTCTAGCTCATTCAGGATTTTGTCCGAGCGGCGGCGCATGCGCTTTTTGGCCGCACCTTGCGTCGGATCCTCGGCGGCCTGTACAGCCAATAACGCATCTACACTCGCAATGCTTTGCGATCCTTGCGTTGTTTGCGCCTTTTCGGGGCCGCCTGTAACGAAATCACCGAAGTTAGCGCCGCTTTCGCCCGCTTTTTTCTTTTTGTCAGTTTTAGATGGGCCTTGGGTTTTGCCCGGTCCTGATACTTTCATAGAGTTCAAATCCTTATACCCCAGTATAACGCGTTTTCAATTCACGCTAAAGCGATATCCCCTTTTCGCGCAATGGGAAAGATTTGCCCACCGCCCTCACCTCACCTGCTTCATCACGCAAAAACGGCACAGCTCTTGCGTTGCATAGAACCGATACCTGCGGATTAGCGGCGACAAAAACTGGCACGGGCTTCGCATAGATCAGCAGGACTATTTGAAATTTATAAACGTGGTTAAAACGCAAAATGCTGAATAAAGCTATTATAAACAACAACATACGATTTGGTGAAAGGCCTGCCCGTCGCATATTCAGCGCCGAGCGTGCAATATTTGCCGTCTTCGTTTTTGCCTTATTTAGCGTTGCAATGGTATGGAGTGCCCACGCCAAGACATCCCGCATTAAGGATATCGTCAATATTGAAGGCGTCAGAGACAACCAATTGGTTGGATACGGTCTTGTCGTCGGACTGAACGGCACAGGTGACAGCCTCGGCAACTCCCCGTTTACAGACCAGAGTTTAAACGCGATGTTGGAACGCCTCGGCGTCAGCGTCCGCGATCAGAATTTGAATACGGCGAATGTGGCAGCCGTGATGGTGACGGCCACCCTGCCCCCATTCACCAATCAGGGTTCCCGCATTGATGTCAGCATTTCCTCACTTGGTGATGCCACATCATTAAGAGGTGGTACTTTACTCGTAACACCGTTGTTGGCCGCCGATGGCGAAGTCTATGCCGTGGCACAAGGTGCCGTGAGCATTTCCGGCTTTACCATTCAGGGTGATGCAGCCAACCTGACCCAGAACACACCAACAGCAGGACGCATTGCCGGCGGCGGTATTGTTGAGCGCGAGATCGATTTCCAATTGGCCGACCTGCAAAGTGTGCGTCTGGCTTTGAAAAATCCGGACTTCACGACAGCCCGCCGCATCGAGCAAGCCATTAACGGCTTTACCGCTGCGCGCATTTCCAAGGCGGAAAATTCTGCCAGTGTTGTACTAAGACGTCCGAAAAATTATGACGGCACGATTGTCGATCTGATTACCGATATCGAACAATTGCCGATCCAACCCGATCAACCTGCTCGTGTTGTCATCTCCGAAAGCTCCGGCGTGATTGTGATGGGTGCGGATGTACGGATCAGCGATGTCGCGATTGCACAGAGCAACCTGACCGTCCGTATTACAGAGACACCACAAGTATCCCAAGCGAACCCGTTTGCCGAAGGCGGCGAGACCGTGGTTGTTCCACGTACCGATATTGAACTGAATAGCGGCGATGATGTGAACCTTGCGTTGCTGGAAACAGGCGTAACATTGCAAGACCTTGTGACGGGCCTGAACCGTCTGGGCATGCAGCCGCGCGACATTATTACCATTATCCAAGCCATCAAGGCCGCCGGTGCCCTGCAGGCAGAAATAGAGGTGATGTAATGAGCGGCGCTTTAGCACCAGACACAGCCATTGCCCTGATGCAGGCCGGACAGAACGAAACGCTGAATGCGACCCGTTCGATCAAGGACGCACAGAAGAACAAGCAGTACGAAAAGATTGACGAAGTCGCGCGTGAATTCGAGGCGGTATTCCTGTCCGAGATGTTAAAGCCGATGTTCACAGACTCAACAATGGTGGATGCACCATTCAGCGGCGGTAAAGGCGAAGAGGTCTTTCGCGGCATGATGGTTCAGGAATACGGCAAAATCCTCGCTCAGACAGGCGGGATAGGATTGGCCGACCATGTCCGCGAACAAATGATTTCCATGCAGGAAGCCGCAGATGCGCTGAATGCGATTGAACCGGGCGGCGACGAGACGTCCATACAAGATGCTGAAATTTTAGATGACGAAACTTTAGGAGGTGCGAGTCATGACTGATCAAATCGAAACACACACAGAAGAAGCCAAAGCGGTTTTACCCGAAGACACAACACAGGCGATGAACACATTGATTCGACTCACAAAAAGCCTGTGCTTGATGGCTGACAGAGAAGCATCTGCAATTGCGCATAGCGACATGATGGCGTTGGCGATCTTGCAGGACGAGAAGGATGAATTGGCCGACCAGTATATTCGAGCGTGTTCAGAATTCAGAAATCGCATGGAAGATTTCCGCGGCGTTGATAAAGCCCTGCTCGACCGCCTCGACAAATTGCAGGCCGAACTCGGTGAGCGTGCGCACAGCAATAACGATGCCGCCGAACAGATGTACACAAATGCGAAAGCCAGAACCCAAAGCTCGCTTCTGGCCGCTCAGGAAATCGGACAATCGGTTCACGTGAAATACGCCGAACCGCAAGAAGCCGTTAACGAAAACTCAGCCAATAGAGGAGGCACCTAAGCATGTCACAAGAACGACACACATTCGAAACTATGCCGCATGGCGGTCCCATTTTGCACGCCGATCCGAAAAAAGCGATGCAGGAAATGATGGACATGATCGACCATATGCGCGGCGTGTACGAGACAGAGACCGAAGCGCTTGAGCGTTATGACACTAAAGCGTTTCTGGCGTTGCAGGATGACAAGCTGCAAGCGACAAAAGCTTACCGTGCCGGCGTCGAAGACATCATCCGCCGCAGAGACGAGATGCGCGATATCGACGTCAACATGAAGAGACAGGTCGAGAAAATGCAAAAAGATTTCGCCGACCTATCCGTCAAAAACATGAGTGCGCTCAAGCAAATGCAAAAGACGATGGAACGTCTGGGCGAGACCGTTCAAAAAGTTGCCAAGGATGCGGTGAATAAAGAAAGCGCATTCAGCTATGGCGATTCAGGCCGCCTCAATCAGGACGATAAAAAGCGCGTGTCGATTGGCATCAGCGAAACGGCATAACGCAAAAAAGATAAACAGGACAGGAAACGATAATGAGCATCGAACAGTTTTATACAGCACAGACTTACCCCGCAGCGAACGGCGCTGCGCGTGGGCAAGCCGCGGCCACATCAGGCAACGGTAATGGTCGTGCTGTGGGCTTGGACGATGTGGGTTTCTTGGACTTTGTTATTGCGAAAATCAACGAAGACGAAGCCGGTGCAGACAATAAATCGCTTGTCAGCTTACTCGCCGCCAATCCGGAAATCGAAGAGCAAGTGAACCAGTTCATTGAAAGTAACGATATTTCCGACATCGATGCATTAACGCAGACATTGGCGATGAACGAAGTTGCTTTTGATAATATTCTCAAACCTTTAACCGACGGCATCATTACCGTTGATGAACAACATCAGGGCGGCACAGAGCTTAAACTTGAAGAGCTGTTGATTGCCAGAGCAAACGAACTGGAAGACCTTAAGCTCGCCGACTTTGCCAAAGCGCAAAAAGCGTTCAAGGATCTGCTTGAAGGTAATGAAGGGCTCGCCGTTGAAGCGAACCTGACGCCAGAAGAGGTAACCATCCTCAAGAGCGGTGATACACCAGATGCCGAGACGCTCAATGCGATACTGGAGAAAATATCTGCCGCGATCATCAACATCGTTAAGCCGGAGAGCATCGCCGCATCCTTGGAAGATATTCCGCAAGATGACCCCGCCCTGTTGAACGCGATTGCGATTTTGAGCGCGCGTAACAACGGCGTAAAGCACGGTACGAATGACAATACTCTGGCCGCACAATTGAATGCGCTGACCGTTGGCGGCGGCGAAAACGGTTACAAGAGCATTTTTGAAAGCATTAAGCAGCAGCTTGGCTTTGCCGCACTCAGCGATGATGGCGCGGGCGCAGAATTACCAAACGGCAAAACATTGCCGCCCAACACAGGATCCCCAACACCGGACTTGAGCTTGCTACAAGGTGGCTTGTTTGATTTGAGCGCCCCGCTCTTGTCCGGTCTCGAATTCACGAATGGCGTCGGCGAACAATACGCCGTTAACCTGAACGCCTCGACCGCCCTGTCCACCGGATTGGTTACCAGCGCGGTGACACAGGCACAAAGCGCAGCGCACCCCCACCCCGCGACCCAGTTAGTGGCGGTCAGCATTCAAAAAGGCGCTTCGAATGGTGAGAACAAAAACCTGACAATCCGCCTTGATCCGCCGGAACTGGGCAAGCTGAACGCCGAGTTGAATTTCGGTAAAGAAAAGACACTCAAAGCGATCATCACAGTCGAAAAGCCGGAAACATATTTGATGCTGCAACGCGACTCTGCCGCTCTTGAGCGCAGCCTGCAGGAAATGGGCCTCGACCTGAGCGATGGCGGATTGTCGTTCGAACTGGCCGAGCAAGGATTTGACTTCGACGACCACAACCAGCGTGGCGGCGGACATGACAAAGGCGGCACAGGCGCAGGCGGCGATCAGGCCGAAGAAGAGATAATTGAAAGCACGATGACATGGCACGTGGACCCCGATACAGGGATGACCCGCTATGACATCTGGGCGTAAAGGATAAAGGAGAAACCCGATGGTATCGGACGTAACATTCACAGGCGTTTTGAACGATCAGCAACAGACTGCCGCATCGACAGCTTCACTGGCTGAAGATTTCTCGCAGTTCCTGACGCTGCTTACCGTTCAATTGCAAAACCAGGACCCGCTTGACCCGTTAGATACAAACGAGATGACGAACCAGTTGGTTGCCTTTACAGGCGTTGAACAACAGATCAACACCAACCAGAAACTGGACAGCCTCGTTTCCCTCCAGCTTGGTAATGCCCTTGGCTCTTCACTTGGCTATGTCGGGTTGGATGTGTCCTATGTGGGCGCGGAATTCTTCTCCGATGGTGAAACTCCGGTCACGATTAATTACGCGCTGGACGGTCAGGCGGTGGACAACACCATCACCATTCTGAACGAACAAGGCCAGACAGTTTATAGCGAACCGGGTCTGACCGCAGCCGGTGCTCAGGAATTCGTTTGGGACGGCAAAGATGATTTCGGAAACCCCGTACCGCCGGGCACATACTCGGTCCGCATTGATGCGCTGGACGTAGATGAATCGCCATTGGGAGCGTCGACAATCGTAACCGGTCGCGTCAGCGGCGTTGAATCACAGAACGGCTCACTCTTCCTGATCGTTGGGGAACGTGCCGTATCTCTCGGGAATGTTTTGAATGCTCAGGAACCCGCTCAACCACCGTCCGACGATACCGTCGATGACACGAGTGACGACACAGACGATACAGGAGGCACAACATGATGACCTCTTTGCAGAAATTTGACCGCAACGAAAAATTTATAGCGGACAATGCTTTAGCCCCAAAACCTCAACCTCAAACAGGACAGAAGAGACTAACATTTAGCAGTTAATAAAGGAGAAGAACTATGGGACTTTTTGGATCACTTTTTACAGGCGTTTCAGCCCTGTTCGGACAATCGCAGAATACGGCGATTATCTCGAACAACATCGCCAACATCACAACGACCGGATTTAAGCGCTCCGAAGCGGCGTTTCAAAGTCTGGTAACAGCGCAAGGCGGATCTTCCGCTTACTCACCGGGTACGGTGACCGTGAACCGCTTGCAGCGCGTAACGCAGCAAGGTGCGCTTCAGCAAACAGCATCAACAACAGATGCGGCCGTTTCCGGTAACGGGTTCTTCCCCGTCCGTCAGGAAGTCGGCGGCGATACGGACTTCCTCTACACACGTGCAGGACAGTTCCGTGAAGACGCGCAAGGCTTGCTGAGAAACGCAGCCGGATTTGTACTCCACGCTTTCCCGATCGATCAGGACGGTAACTTGCCAGCGAACCAAGGAGACCTTTCATCTCTGGTTCCTGCTGACGTTGCCTTCCTCGGCGGCTTGACCCGACCGACCTCCTCCGCGGAACTGGCCTTCAACCTCGACTCGACAGTCGTAGACAGCACGTTGGCCTTTGCGGACACAGGCCCTGCGGATTTCACTCGTGGATTGACCGTCTTTGACAGTCTGGGCGCCCCGCAAATCCTGACCTTCGAATTTACAAAAACCTTTGGCCCGCAAGGTACAGCCAACGGACAGGTCAGCGACTTGAACGCGACAGACAATGTTGTAACCGACCTCGGCCTGACCGAAGGCGATACATTCACCATACAGGTCGATGCCGGTGCACCGATCACATACGAAGTCGACACAGATGCCGTATTTGGTGGTGGTAACGTACCGATCACGACCATTCAGGACTTGCTCGACGACATCAACACCAACGTTGTCGGCGCATCCGCCTTCCTTGGAAATGATGGCGAACTGGTTATCCAGCGCGACGACTTCACAGGAGGTGGTGAATCCATCACACTGGCCAACACAACAGGAACACCGCTGATCGGTCTGGGCCTTACAGCCGGTACGTTCAGCACAACAGACCTGACCGTTCCGCAAGGTTCCGGTATTTCATACGAAAACGGTACCGGTGCGGACTCACCTCCATTCAGTACAGGTCAGTTCCCTGCACCACAATTCTTGCCGGGCGATGCGCAATACAACAGCCGCGGTTGGTATCAGGTTGATATCCTGCTTCCGGATGGCACGACACAAAGCCGTGGTCTGATCAACTTTAACGGTGACGGTTCATTGAACGCATTCCCTGATCTTGACGGTAATGTTGACATTAACCTGTCACAGATTGATTTCGGGAACGGATCAAACCCGCAAAATATCGACGTCGATATTGAGCGCTTCAGTCAGTTCGCCGGTGACTTCAACGTCATCTTCACCGACCAGAACGGTGCGGAACTCGGCTTGAGAACAGGTGTTGATATCACCAATGACGGCCGCGTTGTTGCCCGTTTCTCGAACGGTGCATCCGCCGACCTTTACCAAATTCCTCTTATTACTTTCGCCAACCCGAACGGTCTGACGGAAGTTTCAGGAACAGCCTTTACCGAGTCAGACCTCTCCGGTGAGGAGAACTTGCGTCTACCCGGCCAAGGCGGTGCAGGATTTATCGAGCCATCCTCGTTGGAAGCATCCAACGTCGATCTGGCCGATGAGTTCGCACGATTGATTATTTCTCAGCGCGCGTTCGGTGCAGGTACGCGTCTGATTAATACGGTTGACCAGATGACACAGGATCTTCTCAGCCTCCGTTAAAGCGTAACGTAAAAGATAGGATCCCTTAAACGGTCTCTCGGGTAGCTACCCGCACCATCCTAACCCCCGAAGACCAAGGGATCCGACAACTGCGAACCGAATGCCGATCCAGAAGGGAGACGCTTCAAACTGCAGTTAGGGCGCATCGGGCAATGCCCTTACCCACCCTAACCTGGGAACCCAAGTTCGATGCGCCCCCCTTATTCCCCGATCCGGCGCCGGCTGTTTGTACAGTCGGCGCCGATCATCGAAATGTGTAAAAACCTCAAATCGTTAACGATTTTCTCAGAAACTGTTAACTTTTTCATGCTAATGTAATCATAGGAAATAGTGTCTGAGGATTTTGACACTCGTGAAATAAAATTAGCAAAACGCGTTTGCTAAAAGGATTTTAGAAGGCGCATTATGGTTAGCGATATTGTCCTAACCGGGGCTTTGCGGTCGACACTGCTGAGTCTCCAAAGGACACAAAGCGATATCGATGTGATTACCGAACGCCTTGCCACCGGCAAGGACGTTAGCAGTGCGCTTGACGATCCTCAAAATTTCTTTTCAGCCCAATCCCTTAGCAACCGAGCCAACGATCTGTCGCGCCTTCTCGACGGTATCGGCCAAAACCTCAGAACTATTGAAGAAGCCATAGCAGGACTAGAAGCCACAGAACGGCTGATAGACCAGGCAGAAGCCATTGCTTTAACTTCCCGCGAACTCCTCACTTCGGGACAATCTGACCCGAATATTTACACCCAAGAAGTCGACCTCAGCCCTGCCCCTCTCTCCAGCCAAATCTTGGCTGGAAACCCAGACAGCTATTTCCGATTAAATGAAGCAGGCGGAGCGGTTCTTGATTCAGGTGTAGGGCCAAACGCACCGGTTGGCGCAGTCCGCCAAGGCGGCGCAATAGCGGGGGCAGCCCCCCTCTATGAAAACGGCCCACAAGCAAGCGTTGAATTTGATGGTGTGAATGACCGGATCGCGGTCAACGACTCACCGCAAATCAACACGAGCACAACCCCGTTCCGCACAGTAGAACTCGTCTTTAACGCCGATACGGTCGCCGGACGACAGGTTCTGTACGAGGAAGGTGCGGGGGTGAACGGCTTTACGATCTATATCGATAACGGTCTGGCCCGCGTTACGGCCGAAGATGACCAAGGCGGACAACGCTTTGCAGATCTCGACATCAGCGCACCAATCGTGGCCGGACAGACATACCATATTGCGTTTGTTTTTGACGGGCCGGGAGATACTTTTGAAGGGTTCCTCGACGGGGTCAGCATGGGCGGACCCGTTAGCATCACTTCAGAGGGGGTCTTTCCATCCCACAGCGGAAACATCGGTATCGGAGCAGCCGTCGACGGCGTTCAATTCCACGACGGGGAATCGGGCGCGGGCTTCCGCTTTGACGGACGCATCTCCGATGTGGCCATTTACAACCGCGCACTGACGGGAGCAGAGCTGTTCAGTCACGCCGAGTCTTTAAACTCAGCGACGACAACACGCTTTAGAAACCTTGAATTCGACACAGTTCTGGCGCAAATCAACAGCATTGTCGAAGATGCGCAATATCGCGGCGTAAATCTTTTACTGGGCGATGACCTGATTACCGACTTTAACGAGGAGCGTGACAATAACCTGCGCACCGAAGGCCGCGACTTTAGCGCCGAAGGACTGGGTATAGGGACGTTCGATTTCAACGATCTGGCAGATATAGAAATCATTCTCGATGATTTACGTGAAGCCCGTCGTGTGGTCCGCGAGTACGGACGCACACTGGTCAACGACCTATCCGTCATCAAAACGCGCCAAGACTTCACAAGAGAGACAATTAACACGCTTTTAGCGGGGTCAGACGACCTGACTGTTGCAGATGCGAACACAGAAGGTGCAAATCTTTTAGCATCTCAAACCCGACAATTTTTAGGAACAACCGCTTTAGGACTGGCAGGAATATCCCAACAGTCAATCCTACAGCTGTTTTAGAAGGATTTGATCAATGATCGAAAAAAGTTTTTATAATGTGGCTAATGGTGAATTAACGTTAACAAAGCTTTCACCTTTGTGTTATATTATAAAAAGGTGAGCCCCAGTATCGGGCTTTTGCAGGATGCATACACTAAACCCTAGGAAAGGAGAATATTATGTCTTCCGATGTAGTACTTACCGCAGCTCTGCGGAGTAACTTACTTTCATTGCAGAATACACAACGTCTCATCGACACAACCCAGCTGCGCCTCGCCACTGGTTTGGAAGTGAATTCCGCACTGGATAACCCACAAAACTTTTTCGCAGCACAAAGCTTGAACAACCGTGCAAACGACCTCTCTCGTTTGTTGGACGGCATCGGCCAGTCCATCAGAACAATCGAGGAAGCCGACACAGGGGTTACAGCCTTGTCTAACCTTATCAACCAGGCAGAATCTGTCGCGATTGAAGCTCAGTCTGAAATCCGCGCAGCTGAAGGCTTCGCCCGTATCCGCGGTTCCGAAAACCTCTCAGGTGTTACAGATCTGACAGC
>CAZLTT010000019.1:2226-24451 GCA_964562515.1 uncultured Micavibrio sp. | reverse complement strand
AAGCTGAACGATAACAAAATTGATGATGACGGCTTTACCGTCTCACCAGACGCGTTTCTCGAAGAGGGATATATCAAACTCTCGGCAGGGAAAAAGAAGCACGCAATCGTGCGTGTAAAAACCTAGTCCTTCCATCAGTCCTGAATTAAGGCTGATTGTTGGATCAGCCATTAAGAAAGGGGCTGAACTATGAACAACATAATCCTATATGCACTCACCGTCCTTATCTGGGGATCGACATGGTATGTCATTACCTTCCAGTTGGGGAGCGTCGACCCGCTCGTCTCTATCGCCTATCGTTTCGGCATTGCAGCGGTCGTGATGTTGGCTGTGCTCGGGGTTATGGGCAAGCTCAACCCCAAATCCTACACCCGTAAACAGCACGGCTTTATCGCGCTGCAAGGGCTGTTCCTGTTCTGCCTGAATTACTGGCTGTTCTATATCGGCACGGGATACCTGACCTCGGGACTGGTCGCGGTGATTTTCTCCACCATGACGCTGATGAATATCGTCAATCAGGCGATTATCTTCGGCATTCCGATCAAAAAACAGGTCGTCCTCGGCAGTTTCATCGGCTTGATCGGTATTCTGGCCGTTTTCTGGCCTGAAATCGCGCATATGAACGGCGACGACGGTGTCATTACCGGCATAGTCTATTGTCTGGTCGCAAGCTATTTAGCTTCGCTCGGCAATATGGCGGCCTTACGCAACAGCCGCGATGAAATCCCCGTCATTGAGGGGAACAGCTACGGCATGGCCTATGGCGCGCTAAGTTGCTTTGCCATTATTCTCGTTACAGGCACACCGATCACATTCGCGGTGGAGTTCAACTATATCTGGTCACTGCTCTATCTGGCGATACTCGGCTCTGTCATTGCCTTTGGCTGTTACCTGACCTTGCTGAAAAATATCGGCGCGGACAAGGCCGCATACGCATCCGTCATGTTCCCGATTGTCGCACTGATTATATCGACCGTGTTCGAAGGCTATGTCTGGACGCCCGAAGCGCTGTTCGGTATGGGGCTGGTTGTCGTCGGTAATGTCGTTGCCATGGCTAACCGTGAATCCCTGCTGCACTGGCGGCCGAGAAAGGCCAAGGCGGTCTGCGGCGACAAATAATTCCATAATTTATTTGCATAAGGCATACGCGATTTTATAAGGTCATTCTTATGAATTCTGCGTATGCCAAACATGCCATCCTGTCGCGCCCGAAACGGGCCTGGGACGAAACCACCGTCGACCCCATAACCCTTCATGGCCGAGAATTATTCCTGGAGCCCATCCAATCTCCCGATGAAGCGCAAGTCATGGCCTATCACAAGGGCTATATCGATTTACCGATCAAGCCGTGGGCATTCATGAAAGGCACAGCCGAAAGCGTGCGCGTATCGGCGGTACAACAAGCCATTTTCGATACGCAACCACTCGAATTAATTGCCGTACGGAATGCCAATCTGCGCTTGCCTGAAAACATGCATTTATTCCGCGATCCGCAAAGAACCGAAGAGGACATGTACCGCCTGTATATCTACCTGAAAAACCCGCAAGCCTATGTTGCGTCGGTTGAAAAGCAGTTGGAAACCGCGGAAACACCGCCGCATTCCGCCCACCTGTATTGGCCAAAGGAATTCGGTCACGACACCGCGCCCTATACCCAACCTTAATTCTGGAACAATATCCGCCGTAAAATTCCGGGTGCGAGCACGGAAAGCGGATTGACGCTGACCTTCGGGTCTTCCGCGCTGCCTTTGAGGCTGTATGTCGCTGCGAATAAAGAACCCGTACCACCCGTAATGATATCTCCGACCAACGGAATATTACCGATGGCCTTGTTCACACCCGAAAGCGGAATCAGCGTACCCGCCACATCAACCGTATCGGCCGCATTATCAAACGTACCGTCAAATGTAAGCCCCAGCGCATTCCCCGATGTCCGCCCGTCTTTCAGCACAAGCAAGCTCCCGTTAGGACGGAACAACCAATCAAACTTCGCTTCCAGCTTGGTAAAAGTCAGCCCCTCGCCGCTTAATGTTTGCTGAACACCCGTCAGCGACAATGCACTCACGAGACGCGCTAGCGCAGGAGCTTCAACCACTTTAAAATTGCTCATCTCGGCCGTACCGACCAAATTACGGTCTAACAACCATCCTTTAGGCTCGGCATAAATCACGAGCTTTCCGCCGCGCACGTTCTGGTAAAGATCAAAAGCCTTTAAGGTCGCGCCTGCATTATCAGCTTCCAACCTGAAAACGCGCATTCCCTGATCATCAGGCTTATAGCGCAGATACACATCACCGCCGCCCGCAATCGCGTCCATTTCCAACTGATTGAACTTACCCTGACCGTCTATATCGGCGTAAATCTGACCATATTGAATGGTTTCCTCATCGGCAGTACGCACAGTATCCGCCTTGATCGATATCTGCATCGGCGGGTTATCATATGGCTCGTCACGATCTCCCTCATCCTCATGCAAAAACGGGCGCAAATCTATAAACGGGCCGTTCATAACAATTTTCATCAACCCCGAAGACAGCACCTCCGCATCGATTTTCACGATTGTTTCTCCGACCAACAGACGTGAAATGTTCGCCGCGGACAGCTCTTCCTCACCATTGATCGTGCGGAACTCAAGCGTAGAGGGTTCAAGGGAGTATGAAGGCGCAACCACCTTTAGGGCTTCTATTCTTACCAGTGAACCATTCTTCAAAACCGCCTTCAAAGAAGCGGAGCCATCTTGGCCGGGCTGCTTTTCGTAATTAAACGGGTCAACATAAAAACGAGAAGGACGCAGATTGGCCTTCACTGTCGCACTCGCATTCACATCATCCGTTTCCGTGTATTGAACATCGATATGTGCGGAACCGCTGACAAAATCGCTGATATCGATACCGAAATCCGAGCGCAGTTTTTCTGTCGCCGTCAGCTTCGCATCAACCTGCATCTTATAGGGCTGCCCTTCAGACTCCAGAAACTCGCGGTATTCCGCTTCAATCGGCTCGCCTGCGAGCTGGCCTTTCCCTTTCACCGTCAGAAGATTGTCTTTAACGCGCGCATCAAACGGACCACCCGTCAGCGTTAGCCCCTTAACCAGATTGGGTAACACCACGTCATTCATCTGCCCTTGAATATCGATGATCACATCCGACATCTTGATACCGTCTTGCGTCGGTAAGTCGATATGGACGTCCATACGTGCCCGCCCCTTGGTATTATCCAGATCAATATCATTCTTCGCATTGATCGGATCAGCTTGAATATATTGAAGAACCGACTTCACAGGACCGGCGAGCTCAAACTTGATATCTGCGCGCCCTTTGCCTTCGGCCACAACATCCGTCAGCTCGATTACAGCATCACTCACATCCATATCCAGCATCTTGCCGTCATGAATATCAATGATCAGAGCATCATCAGCCAGATTAAACACGCCCGTCCCCCGCGCATTGGTCGCAGGGGCAAGCGGCGCACGATAATCAATTGAGGCATCCTTGAAATCAAAACCCGCACGTAAAGACGTTAAATCGAACGCGGGTTCTTCGCCGGCAAGATCAACCTCTATATCTGTATAGGTAAACAGATTGGAAAACGTGCCACCCTGAATTTTTTCAACGACCCACTCCCGCGCATTATCTTCGGCCAAAACCAACGGCCACAAAGGCTCAATCGCACCATGCTCAACTTGAGCTATATCCAACTTCGCAATACCGCTGAGCTTATCTTCTGCTTTTTGAAACTTGGCTGAGGCCACAATCGGAATACCCGGAAAATCAATCCCGAATTCGGTCAGCTCGAAGGTCTGGTTTTCGGCGAAATACTGCACGTCACCGCGTAAATTTTCAAAACCGACGGGGTCCGCAGACCACTCCTCGATATTCAACTCACCGCCCTCGGATTCAAAATGCATGATCATACTGTTCAAAACCAGATCACGGCTCACATTAACCTGTACTTCCGCATCCAATTGAAGCTTCTGGTTCTTTAGGCGCTCAAGTTCCGGAATTTTTTCGCCAAGCTTGTAGATGTCGAATTTTCGTAGAAACGCCTTGGCGTCGATATTCCCTGAAACAGGGTCAAGCAAAACGCTAGCTTCAAAAGGCACGGTATTTAAGGGCGCATCCGGCTCCTCGAGGCGCAGCGCCCCGACAATTAAACCGTCATCACGCTCAATAGCGATATCGGCACGTGGTAAACTCCACGACACGCCCAAAACACGGTCATTGATAAAAACACGCGCATCTTCGATTTCAAATCGTTGCAAGTCGGCAAGTTGAACCACGCCGCTCTCGCCCGCTTCGCCGTTTAAATTGCTGAGCACGGTATCGATAAAACTCGGCCCCTTATCTTCGATCCGTTTCGGAGGCCCGAAATTTTCCAGATCCGCTACATCGATATCGAAGCTATTATCACGGCGACGGATAATGCTCAGGCTGGGCTTTTGAATAATCAGCCCCTCAATACGCACCTGCCCCATCAACAAGCGGGACTTATCCAGATTCAACGCAATTTCGTCAACGGAGGCAATGACATTGCCATCGGCATTCGTAACTTTCGCGCCCTGCAACCCAAGCAGGAGCGGTTTATTCACTTCCGGCCAATATAATGCGATATTCTCGGTCGTGACGGATATCCCCGTAGCCTCATCGCTCAACGCGCTCTCTACATGCGGTTTTGCGAACTCAAGGTCCATCGGCGCGGACAATAAACGCCACGCAAAACCAACCCCGAGAACAACCGCCGCGATAATGATCACGCCAAGCGTCTCTAGACAGATAAAAGCTGTTTTTTTACAAAAAACTTTAAGGGCCATATTCAGGTTGGTTTTTATACGATTTACATTCCGCGCGCGCCTTGACTATAGCGCTCATACACACATTGTATATAGGGTCTTTTATTTTAAAAAAAGGATTTGATCATGAGCACCTTAAATATCGGCGATGCCGCGCCCGACTTCACTATGCCCACTGATGGAAACGGCGAAGTTTCACTCAGTGATTTCAAAGGCCAGTCGCTAATTTTGTATTTCTACCCCAAAGATGACACACCCGGCTGCACGAAAGAGGCACAGGGCTTTACCGAAGCTTTGGAAGAGTTTAACGGACTGAACGCTGCCATTATCGGCGTATCAAAGGACAGCGTCGCCAAGCACGACAAGTTCAAAGCCAAATATGACCTGAGCTTCCCGCTCGCATCCGATGAGGAAAGCGATGTCTGCGAACGCTATGGCGTCTGGGTTGAAAAGAATATGTACGGCAAAAAATATATGGGCATCGAGCGCGCGACATTCCTGATCGACGAAAACGGCAAGATCGCCGAAATATGGCGAAAGGTCAAAGTACCCGGCCATGTCGACGCCGTCAAAGAGGCATTACAAGACCAGGCCAAAGCGGCCTAACAAAAAAAGCCCTTCACAAACGGAAGGGCTTTTCTTTTGAATTCTGAAACAGATTAACCGGCGAGTGCGTCGGCCATATCTTCGATTGTGACCTTGCGGCCAGCACCGGCTTCGTTCAGGTGATCGTGGACTTGCTCGATCAACAGATCATTATAACCGTGGAAGAAGTGGTTCGCGCCATCAAGAACACGGTAATCAATTGCGATACCTTTTTGCGCGTGCAAACGCTCAACAAAGTCCGCAACTGACGGCTCGTCAACGACATCGTCTTTTGAACCCTGCAAAACCAGACCGGATGTCGGACATGGCGCAAGGAAGCTGAAGTCTTCTGTATTGGCTGGCGGAGCAACAGAGATGAAGCCCTGAATTTCAGGACGACGCATCAAAAGCTGCATACCGATCCATGAACCGAATGAGAAACCGGCAACCCATACATATGGGGCGTTCGGATTAATTTCCTGCATCCAGTCCAATGCGGACGCAGCATCACTCAACTCGCCTTCGCCGCGATCAAAAATACCTTGCGAACGGCCAACGCCACGAAAATTGAAGCGCAAGCATGAAAATCCGCGGGCAGCGAAAGCCTGGAACATGTTGTAAGTAATTTTGTTGTTCATCGTACCGCCATGCTCAGGGTTCGGATGTAAAATCAGAGCGAGTGGCGCATTTTTAATTTTGGAATGAGAATAACGACCTTCAAGACGGCCCACAGGACCATTGAAAATGACTTCTGGCATTAAATTCCCCTTATTAATTGGGTTGTTATTACAAAGACATACGCAAATACTAAATTTCCGCTTGCTTTGTAAAGCACAGTTTATAGGAAAGATATCCTCTTATGTCTAGAAAAATCGTCTAAGTCATTGATTTTAAATGTGGATACATTTTGATAAGACCCGAATCACCCCCAAATCTTGTCCACAATCCGTCAAAAAACTTCGTTTTACGGTAAAAACCGCCCGTATATCCCGCACCAAACAAGCAAACTATTTGAAATTTCAGGCAAAAGCGCCTAAAAACGCTCCTTATGAACAACCCTGTTTATCTGGATTACAATGCGACATGCCCGCCAAAACCCGAAGTTTTGAGCGCCATGAACGATGTGATGGCACAGCCACATAACGCATCCGCCGTTCACCAGACAGGCCGTGCAGGAAATGCGCTAATCGAAAATGCGCGCGAACAGGTCGCCGCGCTTGTAAATGCGCCGAGCACACAAGTCATCTTCAATAGCGGTGCGACGGAAGGCAACAATACCGTCATCAGACATTTCGGCGATGAAGCCATATTGGTTTCGGCAATCGAACACGACGCTGTGCTGAAAGCAAAAGACGCCCTCATCACTATCCCCGTAAACGCGGACGGTCTTGTCGATCTTGAGGTGCTCAAAAACTTATTGGCCGAGCATAAACCCGCATTGGTCTCGGTAATGCTCGCTAACAATGAGACAGGAACAATACAGCCCGTTAAACAGATCGCGGATTTAGCACATAGCGCAGGCGCGCTGTTTCATTGTGACGCCGTTCAAGCCGCAGGGCGCATAGAAATTGACATGCCGGCCATGGGCATCGACTTCCTCACCTTGTCCGCCCATAAATTCGGTGGACCGCAAGGTGTCGGCGCTCTGGTCCTTGGCCTTTGCGGTGTTACGCCGACCCTCCTGCATGGCGGAGGGCAGGAAAAAAGCGCCCGTGCAGGCACGGAGAATGTGGCGGGGATTGTCGGCTTCGGCAAAGCGGCGGAACTGGCCAAACGCGATCTGGACAGCTTCGCGCAAAAAACATCATCCCATCAAAAAACTTTGGAAGACGCCTTGGGCGGATATGACGGGGTACATATTTACGGACAAAACGCGCCGCGCGTCGGCAACACCACCCTTTTCAGTATCGAAGGCTTATCATCCGAAACATTGCTGATGGCGTTTGATCTGGACGGTATCGCGCTGTCCAACGGCTCCGCATGCTCCAGCGGCAAGGTCGAACCGAGCCACGTCTTAAAGGCCATGGGCGCAAGCGATGAAGCCGCCTCGGGCGCTTTACGGATTTCGACGGGGTGGAACACTTCTGAAGAAGATATTGAAGCCATCCTGAACGTATGGCAAAAACTGTATCAACGAATGAAAGATAAAATAAAAGCTCATGCCTAAAATCACATTTCTCCATAAAGACGGATCACAACAGGATATCGACGCACCTGAAAACTGGTCGGTCATGCAGGTCGCAGTCGAAAACAAAGTCACAGGGATCGAAGGGGCCTGCGGCGGGTCGATGGCCTGCGCGACATGTCATGTTTATATCGACCCTGAATGGGTTGAACGTGTAGAAGCCGAGGACAATGAACAGTCCGAAGAAGAAGAAGACATGCTCGACGTGGCATTCGACGTGCGCGACACATCCCGTCTGGGCTGTCAGGTCAAGTTGACGGAAGCGCTCGACGGACTAGTTGTTGCATTACCCGGCACAAACACAGGATGGGATTAATGATACGCCACATAGTTATGTTCAGCGCAAAAGATAAAGCAGACCTCGACACGATCGAGGACGGGCTCAATAACCTGACCAAAATCCCGAACTGCTCCATCGAGATCCGCCGTAACCAAAAGGCGGACCAACTCGGCAATGATATTGATATTGTCGTATATGGTGAGTTCGAAAGCATCGAAGCTTTGAACGAATACAAAGCACATCCGCTGTACGAAAAGTCGACATCGATCGTCCGCCCTCTGCGCGAGCTTCGCTTCGCGGCTGACGTAGAGGCCGCCTAAGTCAGGCTGAAATCTTCTTCCTGAAACTCGAAACCTTCAGGCATGCCCTCGCCTTCAACCCATCCATACTGCTCCAGAACAGATTTGTAATCGGATGCGCCGTTACCATGTTTCTGCGGCAGGTCTGACGGCAAAAGAGCTGGCTGAGCATTGCGGTCTTCAATAAAGCGTTGTGCCTCAACCATAGTGTCAGAAAAATGTAGCAGCTTGGCTAAACGGTTAATCTCAGTGAAGCCTTCGCGTGCCGTACTTTCAAACCACAACTTACCGCCTTCATGGATATTGCGGCTATTGATAATTACAAGCTGCGGGATAAAACCCTTACCATCGAGGTGATGCGAAAGATCACCTGCTGACAACGTATCGATAATCTCTTCAATTGTTCCGAAACCACCGGGAAGCGCGACCAGAATATCGGACTCCTGCACGAACATTCCTGTCCGTTCGTGGGTTGTATCTGCAACCAACTGCTTAACAGCACCTTCGTTGGTGCCTTGCGTCCCGTTCTTCTCGAACGCAGCCAGATTGATTGTGGTAAATTCGCCGCCGGCATCTTTGACACCCTGACGAAGCGCGCCCATAGTTCCGACCCCGCCGCCGCCATAAGCTACGCGGTAGCCGTTTTCTGCGGCCCATTTCCCGAAGGCGTAAGATTGCAAAACATAGAATGGATCGTTACCACAACGTGACCCGCAAAATACGCCGATGGTACGAATAAAACCGGGCTGCGGACGCCCTTCCGTATCGCGCTCAAGCGGTTGATCCGCTCTGCTTTTGAATTCTCCCTGCATTTGAACTCCAGTAACTCAGTGATTTTTAGCATTATGTAATGTAACCATCGAAACGATTGCAAGCTTTTTATCCAAATAATTTGGCAAGTCAGGATTTAGTTTAAGTTTTAGATGATTCCGAAACGATAGTGCTTAGCCCTCACGCCATACTTATGTATAATAAAAATATAAGGACTACACCATGAATGACACAAAAATTCTCGTCATAGACGATAATCAATTTATATTGTGGTTGATCCGAGACATCCTTCATAAGCACGGCTACCGTATAATGACCGCCTCTTCCGGTCGCGAAGGATTACGCATCGCCCACAGAGAAACCCCCGATCTGATCATACTGGACCGCATCTTGCGGGACATTAGCGGTGACACAGTTCTGGAGCACCTCAAAGATCACGAAGATACGCGCCACGTGCCTATCGCCATGCTCAGCAGCGTCAACGATCGCGAAAGAGTGATGGAAAGTTGGTCAAAAGGAGCAAACGACTACATCGTCAAACCCTTTACGATCAACACATTGACCGAAAAAGTCAGACGCATGCTCGCGATCTACGATCAGGGTAATCAGAAATACTATTTCGTCTAGAGATCATCCAGACCGGGAATGCTGGCAAACTGCGCGGCCTGCTCGGGCGTGCCGTTCTGCACGTAGTAATCACGCGCCTCCCGAACGAGCGATAGCTTAAACTCATCAGTCAGATAATAGCGCGTATATAGTGTGCCATCACCGTTCGGGTCCTCAACCTGCATTCTCTCTACAGGCAAGCCGCGCTCTTCGAGACGGGATATCGCCTTGGAGATCGTTCCCTCACGTTTCGGGCCAAGCTTGGTCCGGCTATGCAAGAGCTTGATCTCTTCCATCGTTGTGTGGCTTTCACGCATCAAAACCTCAAACGTATCACGGGCGATGCCGTTCAACGGTTGCTTCTTGGCTGGCGACGGATATTTCTCCGATGCCGCATAGTTGAATGTCAGCTGTAATGCGTTTTCACTAATCCCCATATCTGAGGCTTTCGCGGCATTTTCGATTTTTTCGCTCATAATTCTGTACTCAATATTTTTAACGCCTCATGATTTACGCCCGAACAAATCTTATGTCAACACGGCACATCACTGCTTTTCTGGACATTTCGGGCCAAAATCATATATAAAGCGCGCATGAACAGCCTTGGAATAGACAAAGAGCCAAAAGACACACGTGTTGTTGTCGCAATGTCGGGCGGAGTGGACAGCTCCGTAGCCGCAGCATTGTTGCATGAGCAAGGCTATGACGTCGTCGGCGTCACGTTGCAACTCTATGATTACGGCGAGGCCGTTGCCAAATCCAAAACCTGCTGCGCGGGTCAGGATATTTATGATGCCAAGAAAGTCGCCGACAAATGCGGCTTCCCGCACTATGTGCTGAATTACGAAAGCAATTTCCGCGAAAGCGTGATCGATGATTTCGCCGACAGCTACATCAAGGGCGAAACCCCGATCCCATGCGTCAAATGCAACCAAACCGTGAAATTCCGGGACCTGCTCGAAGTCGCCCATGACCTCGGCGCGGACTGCATGGCGACAGGACATTACATTAAGCGCGTCGTGAATGACGACGGCGTTGCCGAGCTTCACCGCGCCCACGACCACGGCAAGGACCAGAGCTATTTCCTCTTCGCCACAACCCAAGAACAGCTCGACTTCCTGCGCTTCCCGCTTGGCGGCTGGAGCAAAGACAAAACCCGCAGCGAGGCGGAGCGCTTGGGCTTACTCACGGCCGACAAACCGGACTCTCAGGACATCTGCTTCGTACCGCACGGTGATTACGCTAAAGTCGTCAAGAAAATCCGCCCTGATGCAGAAAAACCGGGCAAAATTATGCATATCGATGGCCGTGAAATCGGTGACCATAATGGCATCATCCACTACACAATAGGCCAACGCAAAGGTCTTGGTATTGGCGGCGGCGTATCCGAAAACAACGAACCGCTTTACGTGATCCGCATCGACCCTGCGAATAACGCGGTCATTGTCGGCCCGAAAGAAGCGCTCGCCCGTAACGTTATCCATATCGAGCACTGTAACTGGCTTGAAAACGTGCCTGAAAACGGCCTTGCCGTTAACTTGAAATTCCGGTCAGTCATGAAACCCGTTGGCGGCAAAGTCATTGGGGGCGCCAATGGTGCCGCGGAAATCCACCTCAACGATGCTCAATACGGGATATCCCCCGGACAAGCCGCTGTATGCTACACAGGCGATCGCGTTCTCGGCGGTGGCTGGATTAAATCGACGGACACACTATCTCAATCTGCATGAAACGTTTCATAATGATCACGACAGCCCTTCTTATCTCCGCCTGCAGCGGAGCCGATGCAGGTGAGCTATTTGAAGATTACCTCTGGCAAAAGCGTCTGGTGCTTGTTTTCGCCCCCCGAAACGACGACCCGCGCCTGTTTGAACAACGCGCAATTCTCGAGCGGGATCAGGACGGATTGAAACAACGGGATATAGTCAGCTGGGAGTTTGTATATCTGGACAGCGTAGCCGTTGACGGGGAGCAAAAAGTCCACCTCAGCACCAATCCGTTTTACAACGAATATGACGTTGGCATCCGTGATTTTGCATTCATCCTGATTGGGAAGGACGGCGAGATCAAGATGCGCAAGGATAAGCCGATCAGCACAGACAGCCTTTATGAAACCATAGACGCCATGCCTATGCGCCAGAGGGAAATACAAGAGCGCAGATAAGCCAAAACCGCGCTTGACAAAAGCCCCCAAAACAAGCTTTATTGCACTTCGAATTTTGTGGCGGAGTAGCTCAGCCGGTTAGAGCAGTGGAATCATAATCCATGTGTCGGGGGTTCAAGTCCCTCCTCCGCTACCACTTTTCCTAAAACACCACCCAAAACACACTAAAGACAGTTAGGTCTGCGCACGTTTTAAACAAAGTGCCCAACAGGTTTACGCAGGGAAAACCAACTCGAAACGAGAGCCTTTACGCAACGGTTCGTATTTTATGTTGCCATTCAAAATATTGGCGTTTTGCTTAACGATATACAGCCCCAAACCGCTACCAAAGGACTGCTTGGGGTGAAATCTCTGAAACATACCGAACAACTTGTCGTGATAATCTTGCGGAATACCGACGCCATTATCACGAATTGAAACGCGGTACTGTCCGCCTTCTCTTAAAGCCTGAAGCTCAACAAACGGCTTATCCTCGTTTGGATCTGCATATTTAACCGCGTTCGAAAGAAGGTTTTCTATGATGCCGCGCAAAGCATTCAGCTTGGTCTGAACGGGCTCAGTTAATTGCACATCAACATCAACCGTCAAACGCTCATACCCCGGCAAGCTGGATATCTTCTCCAGCGCCTCGTCAATCAACAGCCTGAGATCAACCGGCTCATCGTTCTGCTCCAACGTTTTAACCTTGCTGAGCGTAATAACATCCTCAATTACACGGTCCATCTTCTCCAGCGAACTATTGGCGTGAGCAATACTTTGCCCGGCTTGCTCGGTGTTCCCGTTCTCGATAAATTGTTGCGCCATGCGCCCCAATCCGAGGGCGGAAATCACAGGGGCTCGCAAATCATGGGAAATACGGTATGAAAATTCTATTAGCTCTGTATTCGCTTGCTCCAAGTCTCGTGTAAAACGAACGATATGGTTCACCGCCGGTCTGAAAATGAATAACGCCTCAAGCAGCAATAAGAACAAAGCCACCGCAACGAAAAGCGTTTCTAGCCGATAAAACTGCTCGATACCCTCTTCATTTTCAGCCTGATACTGAAACACCACTTCGTTCAAATTATCCAAAAGACCGTTGCGGGCAATTGTTACAATACCCATGACGGAATTACTCTCACGCAGCGCTTGCAAGCCTTGCTGCTCGTATAATGTTAGAAACGCATCAGCAAGATCCGTGTACTCGCGCACCTG
This sequence comes from uncultured Micavibrio sp., assembly GCA_964562515.1. Taxonomy (GTDB): domain Bacteria; phylum Pseudomonadota; class Alphaproteobacteria; order Micavibrionales; family Micavibrionaceae; genus TMED27. The sequence continues at coordinate 11,578 of CAZLTT010000019.1, read as the reverse complement.
CTTATCTACGCCATTATCGCGAAAATAAAGATCACTGACGACGGCACTCATCGGGGCTTTCTCCCCTTCGATCATCGTTTCACCCACCAGAACCGAATGATTGGCTTTCATTTTCGAAACGGCTTCTGCCATCTTCGCCGCAAACAAGTCGGCTTCCTCTGCGGTTTCAGCATGATGAATTTCTCGCGAAAACAAAGCAATGCGTTGCGATAGCATTCTCTGCATACCGCTTATATTGATGATATAGGCATCGTTATTGTTCTGATGAATCTGGGAAACAATCAATAAATATGACGTCACGATGACGCAGGCGATCAGAAACAGCGCAAAAACATAGCGTACCGTCATGCGGCGTTTCAGGTTCTCTTTCTTTTCTTGCTGATCCATGGCCTACCGATTATCTCCGTCAATGCAGACTAGCACAACTTTGGGAAAACCGTGAATAGACTGACGCAAAAAGACAAAGAAAAACCTTGCTGTTAAGGCAAGGTTTAGGGCGTTGGGGGATTCTAGTTTTTTTCTACTTCATTATTGGGCCGGTACGACTAGGCCACATAACACAAATCTTGAAACTCTTCGGGAGACATCAACTCACGCGCATCTATCTCTTCTGCAATATTGATCAAAATACCGTTCGGGTCCTCAACAAAGAAATGTTTACGGCCGCACTTCGCATCTTCAGGCTCTGACACCAAATCTAAACCCTCATCATAGAGCTTGTCATACATCGCCTTCGCATCCTTGACCGGGAAGCTCAAAATCAAGCCCGAGACAGGTTTCTTAAATCTTTCGGGTATAAGCGGATGCTTGGTATCAATCACCGCTATGTACATATCTGCCGCACATTCACTGGACAGGACAACAAAGCCCTGCATCTCTAAGGCCGGCAAGAAATCAAAATAATCTTCGTAAAACGCAACTGTTTGTTCAAATTCATCCGTACAAATTATCGGATATGAAAACTGAGATAACATATTCAATCTCCTTAAAATACACCTTCTAAAACTACTTTACGGACCGTCTGTCCAAAATTAGGGGTTTCTAAATGACCCATTTACTGACATACTGTCAATATTAATAGTAGTACTTTACTGACACCATGTCAATAATTTTACTGACACCGTGTCAAAAAAGACACCAATAATAAAAATTATACAGTTTAACAATCTGTTATGAGCAAACGCCCGGGATCAAATAAAGAAAACCTAGAAGAAACCAGACGTATTTTTCTGGATATCGCAGTCGATGAATTCTGCGAATACGGGTTTGCGCAAGCCTCAACAAGCCGAATCGTCGAACAAAGTGGCATGGCCCGCGGCTCGCTATACTATCATTTTGGTGATAAAAGCGGGCTGTTCCATGGCGTTTATCAAGACATTATGGATCGGTCTATTGTTGGTGTCAGCGAGAGAATGGATATCCATAAGGACCCTTGGACCGCATTCCTTGAAGGCGCGAGCGCGTTTCTCGATTTATGCATGAAAAAGAAATTCAGAAAAATCATACTGATCGAAGCGCAAGGCGCCATGACCTATGAACAACGACTTGCCGTACAGAAGCAAACTCTTCTCGCGAAACTACAAGCCCTGCTGCCCGATCTTTTTGAACGCGGATATTTTCCCGGCCACACCGCGGAGACTTTTTCTGTTTTCATCTATGGAATTCTAGGAGAAACCGGCAGGGCTCTGGATTTTAGCGAAGATATAGAACGCGACCGTGATATTTTCTGGCAAGCTTTCAAAACCTCGATGGAAAGCATGCGCAGCAGCGCCTAATTTATTCCTCTTCTTCTTGAGAGAGAATTTCCTGACGAAGAGCTTTGAGCTCACGAATATTATCTTTCAACTCTTTCTCCATGGCCTCTGACTCATCGGCCTCAAAAATTATACGGTTGGAGTTGAGATTGATAAACATCTCTTCATTGTGCTCGGCATAATATTGCAGCAACTTTAACTGCGCGCGTAAAATATCCTGATCCATAGTAAAGAATTGCGTATATTTTTCCGCATTTTCACCGTGAACGCTCTCCCATTTTTCGCGGATACCGTCTTGCTCGTCCTCCTCATATTTGGCCATAAGGTCTTCAAACTCCTTATCAGCCTCTTCAAACGACAGCATGACTTCACCCATCTGCAATTCAAGATCCATGATCGTCTGCTCGGCCAGAGCCGCATTCTCGACCGCATATTCTTTTTTGGTCAGATTGGCAGGGTTATCCAGCTCATCAACGATTTTACGGGCCATTTGATATTCGCGCATCTTACCGTGAATATCTTTTAGGAACGCATTGAGAAAGTCCTCAAACTCCTGCTTCTTAGCGGCGACTTCCGCGGCACGCTGCTCTCTTTCCGCAGCAGCCTCCTGCTCTGCCTCAGCCTGCTTTTGCTTGAAATTTTCATTCAAGATGTACCCGCCGCCGGCCAGTACAATCAAAAGCGCAATCACCAATAACGCATTCCATGCCTGAATATTCACAGTCCTGCCTCCTCCAGAGCTTTGCGCAACGTCTGCGCAGCTGTTTTCAACGCCTCGTTCCAATCCACATCGGCACCGTCATCGGCACCATCGGATATATATTTCAAACTGGCAAACGCAACGTCCTCACGCTGACAAATCAGGGAGAGCGCATACGCCTCCATATCAACACAGTCAAAATTATTCGCTTCTTCGCCGGTCGCAAAATCGTCACCGGAACCGCACACGCCGGCCTGTAAGCCGACAAAACGCTCACCATAATCGATTTTCACGGGATCGTTAGAAAACGGTGTCTGGTATTTCTCGAACCCCAAAGCCGTTACATCCATATCCCGCTGCACGAACTGTGTCGGATTAACAACACTGCCGCCCGCATGCTTGCGGCTGCCGGCTGTGCCGAGATTCAGGATCATCGAAGGTTTATTATTCGCCAGATACTTTGACAACGTATAGGCCGCATTCACTTTTCCAACCCCGGTGAACAGCACTTCGTAGTCGTCAAAGACGTCCTGTGCTTCTTCTTTCATTGCAAATACGAGGGTTGGTTTCATGCCGTCTTTGTAGCACGAAGAGACGGCATCTTAAAGAGGGCGATCGCCACAATAACCGTAATTATCGAGACACTGAGATACAGTTCCTGAATGCTTAGACCGAAACCCAAAAGGATCGTCGATAGAATTGATCCGGCAAGTATGAATATCGCATCCATCATGTTGGAACTGGAAATCACGCGGCTACGTACGGCTTCCTCCGCCAAATCCTGAACGATGGCCCGTAACGGAATGACAAAAAATCCGCAAGCGACCGCCTGTAAAAACGTATCGACCAATAGCCTTACGCCGTGAAAATTACCGACAAACGTCATAAAGTCATGCAGATTTCCATCCTGAGGTGCGGGATATGCCTGCGCGGCAAAATATAAGTCAACGCCAAACAGGCCCATAAACACGCACGCCAACGGCACCCAGACTCCACTTGCGCGGCCGCCAAGTACCTTATGATTCAACAGCCCACCAATCGCGACGCCGCATGAAAACATAATCATAAAGACCGTCAGAACGACATTATCCGCGCCCAATGTTTGCTTGGTAAAGTTTGGAAACTGCGCGTGGAATGTCGAGGCCACAAAATAAAAGAACGCCACCCCGAAGATACCGACAATCACGCCCTCACGTTGTTTAAGGGCATAGCCGAACACCTCCGAAATTTTAGCAAAAACATTATATGAAACTTTCAAATCCGGCTCGGGCGGCTTTGCCTCAGGGATGTAAACGGACGCCCAATAACCGACCAAAGCGACAAACAGGATAATCCCCGAAGCAATAATCTTTCCGTGCTCCAACGGCGCAATCAGGGCGCCCAGAATAGTACCGGCCAAAATCGCCATATACGTTCCTGTACTCACCCATGCATTTCCGGAAACAAGTTCTTCACTTTTTAAATGTTGGGGGAGGATCGCGAACTTACAGGGACTGAAAAAGGCCGACTGCGCACCAAGCAAAAGCAACACACAGAATGCGAAATACAAATTGCCGCTAAACAACGCCAATACAGCCAGCAAGGCGATCACGACTTCCGCCTTTTTCACCCAACGGATCATGACGGCTTTATCATATTTATCGCTCAAACTTCCGGCCAAAGGACAAAACAAGATAAAGGGCACGATAAACAGCCCCGCAGCGACGGCAACCAGAACAGCAGGGTCCCATCCGCCTATGTCCCAAAGACCATAAGCGATCAGCACCACCAACACGGTTTTCAATAGATTGTCGTTAAACGCCCCTAAAAACTGCACCAGAAACAACGGCAAAAACCGCTGTGTTTTCAAAAGGTCAATTTGGCTACCCATTTTATAGATGATCCTTATACTCTATTCAGCCGTACACATTTCAGTACGAAATTGACAGGGTAATAGATGAAGATTGCAATTATAGGCACAGGAATATCGGGAAACGCGGCCGCCTGGCTGCTCCACAAAGACCATGAAATAACGGTGTTTGAACAAAATGACTATGTCGGCGGGCATTCAAATACAGTCAGCGGCAAAGAACACCCCGATGTCGATACCGGATTCATTGTCTATAATGAATGGACATACCCCAACCTGATCGCGCTTTTCGAGCATCTGGGCGTTGAAACCATAAAAACCGATATGTCATTCGCCGTTTCTGCCAATCACGGCACATTGGAATATTCGGGCGACCACCCGTTCGGCCAGATCAGCAATCTGTTTAAGCCGTCTCATTACAAAATGCTTCTCGACCTGCTGCGTTTTTATAAACATGCCCCTGCATTTCTAGACAACCCTGATACGGAAATGAGTCTGAACGCCTATTTAAAAGCAAACAACTACTCTCAACATTTTATCGATCATCATATCCTGCCGATGGCGGCGGCTATATGGTCGACGGGTAAGGACGATGTCGGAGACTTCCCCGCCGCGAGCTTTATTCGCTTTTTCGTCAATCACGGCCTGTTCCGTCTAAAAGACCGTCCGCAATGGTGGACCGTAAAAGGCGGCAGCAAACGTTATGTCGAAAAACTTACGGCCGGATTCAAAGACAACATTCAGGTCAATACGGGCGTAAAAACCATCCGCCGCTTTAGCGACAGGGTCGAGCTGACCGACAGTCACGATAAGCAACACACATTCGATCAGGTCATTATCGCCGCCCACAGTGATCAAGCAGCACAAATGCTCGCGGATATCAGCGAGGCGGAAAGCGCGGTCTTGAACGCCTTTCCATACGCCCCCAACAAAGCCTATCTGCACACCGACGAGCGCCTAATGCCCGTGCGCAAGAAAATCTGGTCGAGTTGGAATTACATCACAACACCCGATGAAGGACAGGTCTGCGTCAGTTACTGGATGAACATGTTACAACCCTTTATAGGCAATGATCAGAACCTGTTCGTCACCCTGAACCCGCCATTCGAACCGGATGAAGCCAAAACACTGCAAGTCATTGAATACAGCCACCCGCAATTCACAATGTCCGCGCTCGACGGTTGGTCAAAAATAGGCACCATACAGGGTGTAAACCGCACATGGTTCTGCGGTGCATGGTGCGGATACGGCTTCCACGAGGATGGCATTAGCGCAGGTCTGGCCGTTGCCGAAGCCTTAAGCGGGCTTAAGCGGCCATGGGACGTCACCGACAAATCCCCTGCCGGAGAAAACTGCAAACCAAAGGCACTTCGGAATGCCGCATAGCTGTCTGTATATCGGGAAGGTTTTTCACAAGCGACACGCGCCGTTCGAGCACGCCTTTACCTATCGCGTATATACGTTTCTGCTCGACATTGACGATCTGGAAAACCTCTCAAATCGTTTGAGATACTTTTCATTCAACCGTTTTAACCTGTTCAGTATTTACAACAAGGACCACGCAAGCCGCGACGGCCAAGCCATCCGGCCATGGATAGAAAAAGCGGCCTCGGCCAAAAATATCGACCTGCAAGGCGGCAAAATATACATGCTGACCTTTGCGCGCGTTCTGGGATATGCATTTAACCCGCTCACCGTCTATTTTTGCTACGACAAGGACGGAACACTGAAAGCCATGATGCATCAGGTCAAAAATACGTTCGGGGAACAGCACGGATACCTATTGCCCGTCGAAAAGAGCGAACAGCTCATCAAACAGCAATGCCAGAAAATCTTCCATGTCTCCCCGTTCATTCATATGGACTGCGAATATAAATTCCGCTTCGCAGAGGCCGAAGAATTGCTCGACTTTGCAATCCACCAGTTTCAACCTGAAGGAAAACTGCTGACGGCGACATGGGACGGACAGCGCATAGAATTAACCGACAAAAACCTTCTCAAAACGTTTTTTACCCACCCTCTGCTCACGCTGAAAGTGATTGGCGGCATACACTGGGAAGCCTTGCGACTGTGGATGAAGGGCGCAAAATACATCAACAAGCCCGAACCGCCGGAAAAGGCTGTTTCCTGATATCTATTGCGAATAAATCTGATCCGAATTACGCTTTACATCGAATAAGCAACAATAGAGCAAACAAAATCAAAGGATTATCGGTTTATGTCACCGAGTGATACCCAAATACAATCTATTGAAAATGTCGATATTGTTGTCGAAACACCAAACGTCCTGCAGGACTTCGTTTCCAAAAAACTGACACGCAAGCAGGGTTATAAGCCCACACGCGCCATGCGCTTGTGCCTGCATTTCCTCTCCCATTTGCGCGAAGGCCAACTGGACGTGGTTTTACCAAACGGAACATCTATGCGCTTCGGTATGCCTAACGGAGAGCCGAAAGCCGTGTTACGCATCCATAATGACCGTGTTGCGCGCCGCTTCCTGACCAAGGGGCATTTGGGTTTTTGCGAAGCCTATCTGGACGGAGACTGGTCATCTCCCGATGTCGCTCAGTTTTTCGAATTGATCTTGCGCAACGCCCAGAGCATTAAAAAACTCATGCTCGGAAAACCATGGGCACGGGCATTATCTTGTCTTTTGCATGCCCTCAAACCGAACAGCAAAAAAGGATCGAAGAAGAATATTTACCGCCACTACGACATCGGGAATGACTTTTACGAGGCTTGGCTCGACCCGAGCATGACCTATTCTTCGGCCCTGTTTGCCGACGGAATTGAGAACTTGAAAGAGGCGCAGGAACGTAAATATCAGGAGATGGTTGAAAGGCTCGAATTAACACCCGAACATCATGTTTTGGAGATTGGCTGTGGTTGGGGCGGGTTTGCCGAATACGCCGCCAGCACTGTCGGATGCAAAGTTACAGGCATTACAATCTCTCAAGAACAATACAAATACGCAACGGATCGTATAAAACAGAAAAACTTACAAAATCTGGTCGAAATCCGCTTGCAGGATTACCGCGATGTCGAAGGAGAATTCGACCGCGTAGCCTCAATTGAAATGTTTGAAGCCGTCGGCGAAGCATATTGGCCGACATTTTTTGACACGCTGAAATCACGCTTAAAAAACGGCGGCCGTGCCGTACTTCAAATCATCACAATCCATGATGACGACTTTGACGACTACCGTCGCAGCGCCGATTATATTCAGCGCTATATTTTCCCCGGCGGAATGCTTCCGTCCATGCGGGCACTGTCTGAACAAATTGAGAAGTCCGGATTGCAACAAGGCGAGCACCTAAATTTTGGCCCTGATTACGCGCGTACACTCAAACTCTGGAATGAGAAATTCCAACAGGTTTGGCCACAGCTGAACGGCGACAAAATGGATACACGCTTCAAACGCCTGTGGGAGCAATATCTTTGCTACTGCCAAGCCGGTTTCACGACCGGTTCGATAGACGTGATCCAGATCAATATCGACAAACCGGACTAATCTGATCCAACGCCCTGCTTTTGGCGTAGAAAAATCATGAAACACGCTCGTAAACTCATGGCTTTTTTGAGCCTTTTTATCATCAGTGGATGCGCAGCTATGGAAGTACAGGATTATAAAAACGCCGCCCCGGAATTAAAAATAGAACAATATTTTCAAGGCCATACAAAGGCCTGGGGCGTTTTTGAAGACCGTTTCGGCAAAGTCAGACGCCGTTTCGTCGTGGATATCAACGGGGAGTGGGATGAAGACAAGCATATCCTCACCCTGACCGAAGATTTTATCTATGATGACGGCGAAAAAGAACAGCGCATATGGACCATTCGCAAAACGGGCGACGCTACCTATATTGGTTCGGCCGACGGTGTTGTTGGGGTCGCGGAAGGCCGAAGTGCGGGCAACGCCTTTAACTTCAAATACACATTTAACCTCCCCGTAAACGGCAAGACATGGCAGGTAAATTTTGATGACTGGATGTATTTACAAACTGATGAAAACATCCTGTTCAATAAAGCCACAATCAGCAAATGGGGCTTTCGCCTCGGCGATGTTTACATTTTCTTTGATAAACGCGAAAAGTAATTATTGAATAGGCGTGACGCGGCGATATTCAAAATCCGACCCGCGAACACTGAACGTTAAACCGACCCACTGTTCAGTTTTCTGATCATACCAAACCTCAAGCGGCACACTGGCGTCCACACTATAGCGCTTTGCAGATATGGCATCGCCCGCAACGACGAAATCCTCCACACCTTTGAAATCAACGACAACATCTTCGATCTCGCCTTTTTGGGTGTTGAGTAGCTGCGTATCCTTCAGTGTTACAGGGTTCCAGTAACTGGTCGTATATATCGGGTCGGCCTCGTAACTATCGCCATTCACTGTGACATTCAGCTGATCACCCCATACGGCGTCGACCTTATAGTCTTTGCCGTCATCATAGGTTTTCGATGCGAGCGAGCGTATTTCATCACCGTCCCAGACCTCGGTGTTACTATGCTCATAACGAAACACAGTCAGCGGCCCGAGCTTGTATTTCATATTGATATCAATCTGAACCGTCGTTTCAGGACCATTCTGCTCGAAAGAAACAACATGACTCCCGAATTTTTTACCATTCCGGTAGATATCGAACACCAACTCCCCCTGCTGAGGGATAACGGCCAAGGCGGGTTTGGCAACAGTAACGGCCAATAAAAACAGAGCTAAATTTTTCATGATTTTTGTACGCCCCATCTACGCGATCGGATGAATCTGTCAGTCATTCCAGAAATTTTTAACAAACACGACCAGCAACGCCAACATCTCCAAACGCCCGAACAGCATAGCGAACGAGAGGATAATCTTGGCTGGGTCCGTTAAATCCGCATAAGAACCGAACGGCCCGATTACAGGCCCAACCCCAACACCGATATTCGCCATCGCGGATGCCGCTGCGCTTAAAGATGTTTCAAAATCCATGCCCGTTGCGGCCAACAGAATCGTAAAAATAACATTGGAAGCGACATACAGGCTAAGAAACCCGAGAACACTTA
>CAZLTT010000019.1:0-2126 GCA_964562515.1 uncultured Micavibrio sp. | reverse complement strand
ATCGTAAAAATAACATTGGAAGCGACATACAGGCTAAGAAACCCGAGAACACTTAAAACCGTAGCGTCACCCAAACGATGGCGATGATAATTCAGAACAAATACACCGTTCGGATAGATCAAGATTTTGAATTGCCGCGCACAGACCTTCCACGCAATAATCAAACGCATCATCTTCACACCGCCCCCCGAAGAACCGGCACAGGCCCCGACATACAGCAAAAGCAGGAACACTAATGACGGCAAGCCACCCCACTGGGTGAAATCGGACTCAAAATATCCTGTGGTCGACATAATCGACGCGACATTAAACAGGGCCGAACGGAAGCTGTGTTCCAGGGAGTAATACCCCCCCAACCAAAGCCATAATGTAACGGATATAACGATCAGGCTCAGAAATAATAAAAACGCTCTGATCTGCGCATCTTTAAAAAACGAAAATTTACGCTGAAAAATCAACCGCATATACACGATAAACGGCAGCGCCGACAAAATCATAAAAAGGGAGGCCATATAGGCGATGTTCGGGTCATCAAAAAACGCAAAGGACTCATTATAGGTCGTAAAGCCGCCCGTAGAGATTGTCGTCATAGCGTGATTGAGCGCGTCAAACCCGTTCATACCGGCAACCAGATAGCCCAGAACAAAAATCGCCGTAATCGCGGTATAGAGCTGCAAAGCAGACAGGATAAGCTCCTCGCTTCGCGGCACAACTTTATCGGATTGCGCGGCGCTTTCGCTTCTGAAAACCTGCATACCGCCGACTTTCAGATACGGAAACAGGATCATCGAGCATAAGATAAAGCCCAGACCGCCGGCCCATTGCATCAACGAACGCCAGAACAACGTGCCCGGTGAAACAACCCGCAACTCGTCCAGAACTGTCGCGCCTGTCGTCGTTATCCCCGAAACCGCTTCGAAAATCGCGTCGACGAGACTCAAATGTAAATTCGACATAATCAGCGGCAGAGCACAGAAAAAGCAGGTCACAACCCATCCGCTTAAAGTCAGCAAAAACGCCTCGCGGGCTCGGATAACCGGATCAAAGGAGCGGTTGGCGATCACCAGACTACCGCCAAAAAACAAGCACAACACGGAGTTAAAGAAAAACACCTGCGCGTTATCATGATCGAAGTGATAATCGACTATAGCCGGGATCATCAGCATAATCCCGATAAAGGCGATTAATACACCAAGTGAATATCCGATCAGTTGAAATTTCATATAGGGCGCACGTCCTGAGTCAGCATTTGCCTATCAGAACGAAAAAACCGTTTAAACGCAAGCCGTTTAGATTGAGCTGCTACCCGCAAACTGCATGGGAATAACACGGTTGACGGTACCAACACCGACTGCAAGCTCCGTGTAAGGGTCGATCAGAATAAACAAACCTGTATGCGGGTTGCTTTCAAACACGTCCACAGCAATAGGTTTCGCGAGGTTCACAAAACCGCTTTTCAGCGGGCCGTTATCATTGGCCGTCTCATCTTCCTTGATCGTAACCTGCGTTTGCGTCTCTTCATGGTGAATTTTCAGTGTACCGCTGAATGTCTCTTTATCCTGATGCTTTTTATCCAGCCACAGAATATCGGCATAGAATGCTTCGCCCGCCTCACTGTCCTTTTCAGCCAGCGCCAGAACAGAACCGCGCGAAATATCGATATCTTCTGCAACACGTACAGCCACAGCCTGTCGGCGGTTTACAATCTCGACATGCTCACCGCTGTAGAACAACCCGTCAATCGTCGCTGTCTGCCCGCTATCAACGGATAAAATCTTGTCACCGACCTTCAAAGACCCGCCATGCAACGTGCCCATATACCAGCGTCTGCCTTCTTCATCCTTCATCATGTGCTGGATTGGCAAGCGAATGCTCTCGTTCGTATGGGTATGGCGTTCCGCACGCTGTAGATATTCCAGAACGGTCGGGCCGACATACCAGCTCATATTCTCGGATTTATTCGCGACGTTATCGCCGACAATCGCACTGACAGGCACAAAATTAACCGTACATTCAGTGTCATCATTCTCGAACTCTTCCAAATACGCTTTTTGGATTTCATGGAAACGGTCCTGACTATACTCAACCGCATCCATCTTGTTCACCGCGACCAAAAACTGCTTCAC
>CAZLTT010000018.1:2748-25212 GCA_964562515.1 uncultured Micavibrio sp. | reverse complement strand
AAGCCTATGACTACATCGTTCCCGATGATCTGGAGCTGCAGGTGGGTGACTATGTGACCGTACCGTTGAGTGGTCGGGAAATACCGGCCGTGGTTTGGGGGGAGCCTGCGGGGGATGTAAATCCCGCGAAGCTGAAACATGTTGTGCTCAGGCATTCAATGAAGCCAATGCCGCAGGTGATGCGTGACTTTATCGATTGGGTCGCGGATTACACGATGACGCCGCGCGGCTTTGTGTTGAAGATGGCGCTGTCGGTGCAGGGGGCGTTGATCCCGCCAAAGCCCGCGAAGGGGTTTCGCCCCGCCAATGATATTCCCGCGGTTAAGTTAACCGAAAAGCAGCAGCAAGTGATGGATGTGCTCGCCGATAATACGCCGCGCATCGCCGCCGATATCGCGCGGGAGGCAAATGTGAGTTCGGGCGTGGTTCGTGGTTTGGCCGATAAAGGCATTGTCGAGGAAGTCGACATCTTTAACCCCGCGCCGTGCCGCAGGCCCGACCCTATGCGTGATGGGCCTGAGCTTTCAGAAGCGCAGGACGCGGTGGCAGATACGTTACGTGATCACGTGAAAAGCGGAGAGTTTACGGCTGCGCTGCTCGATGGTGTGACGGGTGCGGGGAAGACGGAAGTTTATTTCGAGGCGGTTGCTGAAGCGTTGAAGAAAGGGCAACAGGTTCTGATCCTTTTGCCCGAGATCGCGTTATCGAATGCGTTTCTGGATCGGTTTAAGCAACGCTTTGGCTGTGCGCCCGCCTTGTGGCATTCACATCTGGCGGCGGGGGCACGGAAAACCACATGGCGCGGTGTGGCACAAGGCGATACTAAAGTTGTTGTCGGGGCTCGGTCGGCGCTGTTTTTGCCGTATCAAAAGCTTGGTCTGATCATTGTCGATGAAGAGCATGATCCCGCCTATAAGCAGGAAGACGGCGTTATTTACCATGCCCGTGATATGGCGGTGGTGCGCGCGAAGATGGGGGACTTTCCGATCTTGCTCGTATCCGCAACGCCGTCATTAGAGACCATTCATAATGCATGGAGCGGGCGTTATGAGCATTTGCATCTGCCTGCGCGTTTTGGCGGGGCGACGATGCCCGATATTGAAACAATTGATATGCGCCGCCCCGAGGAGAAGACGGATGCGCAACATTTCATCTCGCCGTCTTTGAAGAAAGAGGTTGTTGAAACCGTTCAACGCGGGGAGCAGGTGTTGTTGTTCCTCAACCGCCGCGGTTACGCGCCGTTGACGCTGTGTCGTTCGTGCGGTCACCGCATGGAATGTCCGCGATGTACGGCATGGCTGGTCGAGCATAAAAGATATGGCCGTTTGCAATGTCATCATTGCGGAACATCAATGCCGATCCCTAAACATTGCCCCGAATGTTCAGAAGAGGATAGCTTTGCGGCTTGCGGCCCGGGGGTGGAGCGTGTGTTTGACGAAGCAAAGGCGTATTTTCCCGATGCGAATATCATGATCCTCGCCAGTGATACGGCGGAGAATAATGATCAGTTGAAAGCGATGTTAGAGCAAATTCGAAGCGGCGAAGTCGATATCATTATCGGCACGCAGATTATCGCCAAGGGCCACCATTTCCCGAACCTGACGCTAGTGGGTGTGATTGACGCCGACCTTGGTTTGCAAGGCGGGGAGTTGCGTGCCGCTGAACGCACTTACCAGCTGCTGCATCAGGTCGCGGGGCGCGCGGGGCGTGAGGAAAAGCAGGGTAAGGTAATGTTGCAAACCTTTATGCCCGATCACCGCATCATGAAGGCGATGGCAGAGGGGTTGCGTGACCCGTTTTTAGAAACAGAAGCCTATGAGCGTGAAAATGCGCATATGCCGCCCTATAGCCGCCTCGTCGGGATTATCGTTTCGGGGCGTGATGATCAGTTAACACATGAAGTAGCCAAGGAATTAGGCCGCACCGCGCCGCAAAGTGCCGAAGTAACAACGCTCGGCCCTGCGCCTGCGCCGTTTGCGCGCTTACGCGGGAAATACCGATACCGTTTATTGGTTCAGGCGGATAAGAACATCCATATTCAGAAAACTATTCAAAGCTGGATCGGGAATATCAAATGCCCGTCAACGGTTCGCATCTATATCGATATCGATCCGCAGAGTTTCCTCTAGAGCGCTAGTGGTTTATTCGATACTCGCGCAAGACTTCCAAATATGTTGCGAGTAAGTCTTCCGCTTTTTCATCAAGTTCAGAAGTCGAGATTGGTCGGCCCGCTATTTGGTGGGCTGAGGCGAGCTCTGCCTTAAGCTTTTCCCGAATGTCATCCTCGCTTTTATCGTCTTTGATCTCATTGATTACCCATGTCGGGACGAGGGTAGAGAGTTCTTCGAGAACGTGGTCAGGGATTTTATAGAGCATCAGGCTTGACCGGCTTTGGTCTGTTTTAATTTTTTCGCGACTTGCCTGAACGGGTAAGCGAGCCACCCCATCAAACCTTCGGGGTATTCTTTTTGCTCGGGCGGTTCGAGGCCGTAACCTTTCGGTAGACGCTCCGGGTGATAGTAGGTGCCGAAAATGTAATCCAGTCCGGAAAACATCGCGCAGAAGTTTTTGTTATAGGCGTGTTTTTCGCCCGCATGGTGCCAACGATGGAAATGCGGTGATGCAAAGACATAGCGCATCGGTTTGTCGAATTTCAGGTCAATATTGGCGTGGGTGAAGTAGTTGTATCCTTTGAGAACAAAGGCCGCGCCGAAAATGCCGATCCCGCCAAACCCAACGAGATGCAGGATCAGTACATCAAATACCGTTGCGGTAAACAGGTCGATCGGGTGCAGGCGCAGTGCGGTCAGCCATGTCAGGTTTTTCGCCGCGTGATGTACGGAGTGGAACGGCCACATATAGTTATGCGTAAAGCGGTGCCGCCAATAGGTGCTGAAATCCAGAATGATCAGCGCGAGGATCAGCTGGACAGTAAGCGGTAGGCTTTCCAGTTGTGGTGCAAACATCTGATAGGGGATGAGGTCCTGCACGAAGTACCAGACAAAGGCAGCCATGACAGCAACGCTGAGCGGGGAGAAGAGGGAGACATTCAGGAATGCGAGGCCGAGTTCTTCACGAAAGCCGGGTTTGAAGAAGGAGACTTTTTCCGCGGGACGTAACCGTTCGATCAGGAAAAAGGCCAGTCCGACGATTATCATCTCGAGGACGAAAAATTGGATGGCCTCCCAGATTTCGGTCAGTTCTTCGATCAGCATATATTCACGCGTTGTCTATTCGTCGCCGTGTTCGGCGTCATCGTCAGTATGGTCTTCTTCTTCCATATTACCGCGATTTTGCGGCTTATCATAGAAAACGGTGTTTTTGTTGTCGGTGTAGATCTTGTCCGTATCTTCTTCGGGGAAGTGCGTGTAGCTGTAGATCACGTTGGCGGTTCTGTTTTTATCGGTGTTCCAGACATCGTGTTCTTCAACGATATAGCGGTTGATGTTCGGGAATACTTCGCGCAGCGTGTTGTCCAGTTTACGGCTGAAACGGTTGGCCAGATTAGGGGAGGCGATAAAGTTACCGACGACCGACCCGTTTGGTTTTACGTGTGATTTTACATGCTCGAAAAATTCTACGGTGATCAGGTGCTCGGGTAGTGTCAGGTCGCCCAGATACGCATCCAGAATGATCAGATCGTATTGTTTGTTGCTTTGTGTCAAAAAGGCCCGTGCCGGAACGGGATGGAAAGTTTTGTTGTCCGTCAGTTCCGCTTTCAGAATGTATTCTTCCGAAATTTTCTTCAGGCTTTTATCGATATCAATGAAGTCATACGTATTGGTTGTGTCCTCAAAACCCATCGTAAACGCACCCGCACCGATCACCAGAATGTCTTTCGGTTCTTCCGCGTTCAAAATCGGGGTGATGGAGATTTTTTCAATGAATTCGACATAGTCATGTTTGCGGCCATCTTCGCTATACATTGACGAACCGTTATTGTTCATGACCAGATGGCGCTCGCCGTCTTCTTCGACAACGATGATGGTGTTGTATTGATTATTTTCAACGATATTGAAATTGGCCATCATGCTGCCGGAATTCAGGTAGAAAGACGCCCCGACAATGGCGACGGCTAGTAGGGTGATTTCGGTCAGTTTTTGTTTGCTGAGCAGCATAATCAGCACAGCCAGAATTACGAAATTCAGCGACACGGTGTGATGGACGCCGATATTGGCCATGAGCACAAGCGTGGAAAAAACTGCGCCTAAAAATGAGCCGAGCGTCGAGAAGAACAGGATTTTCCCCGTAACCTTCGCGAGTTTTTCCTTGGAGAAATAGTTACTGACCAGAGGAATGGTCTGGCCGAGCAGGTATACGGGGTAGACCAGAAACGCGGCGGAGTAGAGCGTGATTAACACCAGCCTGTGCGTGATACCCATATTGATCAGGCTGTAGAAGAAGATGTTGATGAGCATATAGCTGAGGCCGAGCAGCAGGATGATCATCGAGATGAACATGTTGCTGATCAGCTTCTTTCGAATGCTGCGATATTTTCCGCTTGCGCTGAAACCCGGCCTATAGCGACCGCCTGCCTGATATCCGAATGCCAGAGGCATCAATACGGCGGCGATAATGATAGAGACGGTGTCCGTTCCGCTGCCCACAAAGGGGATGGTCTGGCGGATGGCGAGCAGTTCAGAGGACAGAACCACATAACCTTCTAGAACGATGATAATAAAAAGTAAAAAGACGGGCAGCGTTTTCTTCATAAGTCAGGTATACTTGATTAATAATTGGCGAGTTCACGCAGTTCTTAGTTCATGGTGTATTCAATTCTCAATAAAAGCAAATCCTTTCCCAAGGCTTTAACGTCTTATGACCTGTTAAAGGCGGCGGCGATTATCTTCATGATTATCGACCATATCGGGTATTTCTTTTTCTTTGATGAAATGTGGTGGCGGGTTATTGGCCGTTTGAGTGTGCCGATCTGGTTTTTCCTGATCGGGTTTTCGACCACGCGTGAAGTACCGAAACTGTTCTGGATTGCCGCGGTGACGGTCATGCTGTCGACCATTGCGGCGGGGGAATATCTGTTCCCGCTCAATATTCTCTTTACCCTTATAGCCGCGCGTTACGCGGTGGATTGGCTGTATCAGGGCGCGATGCGCAACAAGGAAGCGTTTGCGGGCATGTTTTTCCTGCTATTTCTGATGGCCGGCCCGACCTTGATCTTTACCGAATACGGGACTTTGGGGCTGTTATTTACATTGTTAGGAGCGATTGCGCGTAACCGTGAATATGTGCTTGCGCCCGGTTGGATGATGCTTTCGTTCAATGTGGCGGCCATGTTGGCCTATGTATTCGTTCAAGGTGTCTTGATGCCCGATCTGACCGGTGTGCAGTTGTCGGTTCTGATTTGCGGGATGGCGCTGTTACAGCTGATCTTTCACAAATTCGATCGCAAGGTTTTTGAAGGATGGACGCCGCGTAAGTTCTTTCCGATATGGCTCGTACAATTTATGGGCCGATACACGCTGGAAATCTACGTTGTACATTTGTTGATCCTGCGGGCGGTGGTGGTTGTTACCGATCCCGAGCGTTTTGAGCCGTTTCAGGCGCATGTCTTTGCCTTTAGGCAACTACAGGAAATCTTCTTCTAATTGTTATTCGCGGTGACGCGGGCGGTCGATGAAGGATGTGTTCTTCGTATCCGTGTAGACTGTATTGCTGTCTGCGTCTTCGTGGCCCCGATACATATACATGACATTTTCAATATCTGACGGGTCGTCTTGCCACAATCCGTAATCATCGCGGATAACGCTGCGGGAGACGTGCGGGAAGACCGCACGGATGGTGTTATCGACCCGCTGGCTGATTTTTGTCAGGAAACCGGGGGACAGGGCCATGTTGGCGACCATGCGTCCGTCGGGTTTCAAACGGCTTTTGACGGTTTCAAAGAATTCGAGTGTGATGAGGTGTTCGGGCACGGTCAGCGCGCCCAGGTAAGCATCCAGAACGATTACGTCGTATTTCTTGTCGGTTTGCGCAAGGTAGGCACGGGCAGGCATGGGGTGGAACGTGACGTTCGGTCCTGTCGGCCGTTTAAGGATATGTTTCTCGGCGATATCCTTCAGGCTCTCGTCAATATCAACGAAGTCATACTGGTTGTGCGTGTCATTGGCGCCGAGTGTGAAAGCGCCTGCGCCCAGTACCAGTATGTTTTTAGGGGGCAAGCCTTGGTTCAGGATCGGGTTGATTGCGACATGCTCGATAAATTCAACATAGCGGTATTTGCGGCCGTCGTTGGTGTATTTCGAAGAACCGTTGCCGTTAATGTATAAATGACGCTCACCGTTGAGATTCCAGACTTCTATGGTGTTGTATTGGTTGTTTTCGATGATGCGGTGTTCGCGCATGGCCCAGTCGGAATTTGCAAGAAAGCCGCCGATGGCCACGATCCATATGATGGCGGTGCGCATGATATCGCGAGGCTTGCTGAGCAGGGTGATCAGGCCCGCCAATATCACAAAATTCAGCGCGGCTGTGTTGTGGACGCCGATTGTGGCCATTAATACGATTGTTGAGAACACTGCGCCCATAAAAGAGCCGAGTGTCGAGAAAAACAGGATTTTCCCGGTGATGCGGGAGAGCTTCTCCTGCGAGAAGTAGTTTGAGGCAAGCGGGATCGTTTGGCCGAGTAGATAGACTGGCGGGGCGATGAACAGGGCCGCGTAAAGTGCTGTCAGTCCTACGCGGTGCGTAAAGTGGATGTCGAAGGCTGTGCCAAAAAACCAATCCAGAAAAATGTAGCTCAGCGCGGGGAGGAGGAAGATCATCGCGTAAATCATGTTCAGAATCAGCTTGTCACGGATGCTGATGTAACGCGGTCCAAATGACAAAAGGTCGAAATGCTGACCGGCTTTGAAGCGGCCGCCGTAGTAATAGCCGAACGCCAAGGGCATAAGGACGGCGGCGATGATGACGGACACCGTATCGGTTCCGCTGCCGACAAAGGGGACGCCGAGGCGAATCGCCAGTAATTCGGAGGACAGAACGACATAGCCTTCGAGTATGATCAGGGCGAAAATGGCAATTACCGTTTTGTGTGCTAGCGCCGAGGAGCGCGAAACCGCTTCAGCCATGGATGTCCTTTTGTTTTATCGTTGTTGCCGAAGCATTAAACATGAAAAAACCTGCTTTGTCAGGGTTCAATCTGTTGAATTTCAGGGAGTTATCATCATGAATTTATACGGGATCGATTTGCCCCCGTCAGGGCCGTGTAAAAAATAGTGCAAAAATGACTCTCTTCAATGTCTTAAGGGGCTTGTCATGCGGGTTTTGCTGTGCTACATCCACGCCAACAGTTTGAAAATGGATAAGGAAACACGTGTCAAAATCTGGTCATTCTTCTCAGCTCCATAAACGCTATGCCAACGCATTGATTGAGCTGGCTGAAGAGCAAAAGACTCTTAAAGATGTAGAAAAAGATTTGAGCGATTTGTCAGCTATGATTGACGGCTCAGAAGATTTAGCGACCCTTATCGATTCCCCCCTGAATGATTCAAAGGCCCAGACAGACGCAATCGTAGCTCTGGCGAAAAAAGCCAAGTTCAAAGAGATTACGCAAAGCTTTTTGGGCGTAATTGCAGCGAATGGCCGTCTGAATGTTTTGCCGGGCATTATTAATGCCGTGAATGCTCAATTGGAAAAACGTCGCGGTGAGCTCACTGTTGATGTTCAGGTTGCTCAGGATATGAGCGACAAGCAGAAAAAAGCCTTGCAGGATGCTTTGTCTAAAGCGATCGGTAAGGATGTGGCTATTAATGCCCGCGTCGAGCCTGATATTCTCGGCGGTATCATTGTTACAGTCGGTTCCCACATGATTGATGATTCAGTGCGTCGTAAGCTAGAGCGCCTGAAGGTATCTATGGGTTCCGGTGCAAACGAAAATATCAATCTTAAAGAAGTGTCATAAGTACAAGAGAACGAAAGAAGGAAAACGAACATGGAAATTCGTGCAGCAGAAATTTCAGAAATTTTGAAGAAGCAAATCGCGGACTTCGGCGCGCAAGCAGACGTTGCTGAAATCGGTCAGGTGCTGTCCATTGGTGACGGTGTTGCCCGCGTTTACGGCCTCGATAACGTACAAGCCGGTGAGATGGTTGAATTCCCGGGCGGTATCATGGGTATGGCCTTGAACCTCGAAAGCGACAATGTCGGTGTCGTGGTTTTCGGTAACGACCGTGACATTAAAGAAGGCGATATTGTACGCCGTACAGGTAAAATTGTTGAAGTTCCTGTTGGTAAAGAGCTTTTGGGCCGTGTTGTTGACGGTCTGGGTAACCCGATTGACGGTAAAGGCCCGCTGAAAGCTAAAGAAACACGTCGTGTTGAAGTTAAAGCGCCGGGTATTATTCCTCGTCAATCTGTTCACGAGCCAATGCAGACAGGCCTGAAAGCGATTGATGCGCTTGTGCCAATCGGTCGTGGTCAGCGTGAGTTGATCATTGGTGACCGTCAGACAGGTAAGACAGCGGTTGCGGTTGATGCGATCATTAACCAGAAGACAATTAACAAAGCATCTGACGAGAGCAAGCACCTTTACTGTATTTACGTTTCTATCGGTCAGAAGCGTTCAACAGTTGCACAGCTTGTTAAAGAACTCGAAGATAACGGCGCGATGGAATATTCCATTGTTGTTGCCGCTACAGCATCCGACCCTGCACCGATGCAGTTCCTTGCACCTTACACAGGTTGTGCGATGGGTGAATTCTTCCGTGACAACGGCCTACACGGCCTTGCGATCTACGATGACCTTTCAAAACAGGCCGTAGCGTATCGTCAAATGTCCTTGCTGCTTCGTCGTCCTCCGGGTCGTGAAGCGTATCCTGGTGACGTTTTCTACATTCACTCCCGTTTGCTCGAGCGTGCGGCGAAAATGAGTGAAGAAGAAGGTTCAGGTTCTTTGACAGCTCTGCCGATCATTGAAACGCAAGCCGGTGACATTTCCGCATATATTCCTACAAACGTGATTTCGATTACGGACGGTCAGATCTTCCTTGAGACAGGTCTGTTCTATAAAGGTATTCGTCCTGCGATTGATGTTGGTGCGTCTGTTTCCCGTGTGGGTTCTGCCGCGCAGATCAAGGCGATGAAACAGGTTGCGGGTACGATCAAGCTTGAGCTTGCGCAGTACCGCGAAATGGAAGCCTTCGCGCAGTTTGCGTCTGACCTTGATGCATCTACTCAGAAGTTGTTGTCACGCGGTGAGCGTCTGACATTGCTGTTGAAACAGCCTCAGTACTCTCCATTGACTGTGGAAGAGCAGGTTGTTGTGATTTTTGCGGGTACAAAAGGGTATCTGGATGATATTGCGACAAATCTGGTTGAAGCATACGAAGCCCGTTTGCTGGATGCTGTTCGCTCACGCGGTCAGGATATCCTCGATACTCTGGGCGAAGAGAAGAAAATCTCTGAAGATCTGGAAGCGAAAATCCATGAATTCCTCAAAGCCTTTACGGAAGAATTCAAGGGCGCGAACGCTCCGAAAGAAGCTGCATAGGATCTTTGAGACGGAGACATTAAGAAATGCCAAGTCTACGCGACTACAGGGACCGTATTAAGTCGGTCAAATCGACAAAGAAGATCACCTCGGCCATGAAAATGGTTGCGGCTTCAAAGCTGCGCAAAGCACAAGATCAGGCCGAAGCGAGCCAGCCTTATGCTGAAGCAATGGCCGAGATGCTTGCCCGCGTTTCTGCGAATGTGGTTGTGAACGAAAGTTCATCCAAGCTTTTGGCCGGTACAGGGTCCGATCAGCGCCATCTTTTGGTGGTTGTGACTGCTGACCGCGGTTTGTGTGGCGGTTTTAACGCCAACCTCGCAAAATCAGCGATCACGAAAATTCAAGAGCTGCAATCTGAAGGTAAGGATGTTTCTGTCCTGTGCGTTGGCCGTAAAGGTCGCGATGCCTTGCGCCGTGGCTACTCAAACCTGATCGAACAAAGTTTTGTTGGTTTGATGGGCTCTTCCAAAGTGGATTATGCGGATGCAAGCCAAGTGACAGATTATATTCTGGCACAATTCGAGGCAGGTAATTTCGATGTTTGTAGTCTGATCTATAACGAATTTGTCTCCGTTCTGACGCAAAAGCCAAGCACAAGCCAGATTATTCCATTCGCTCTGCCGGAAGCTGCGGAAGAAAGTGAAGATGAAGGTGAGAAGGAAGAGGAGAACCTTTCTCCATACGATTTCGAACCGGAAGAGGAAGCTATTCTGGAGGCATTGTTGCCGCGTAACCTTGGTGTGCAGATTTTCCGTGCATTGCTTGATAGTGCTGCCGGTGAGCAAGCAGCGCGTATGACGGCTATGGATAACGCAACGCGTAATGCGGGCGAAATGATTGATGACCTGACATTGCAATATAACCGTGCCCGTCAGGCATATATTACTAAGGAATTGATCGAGATTATTTCCGGTGCGGAAGCCGTATAAGAGTACAACTGCGTAATTGAAAGGATGTTCACGATGAGCGAACAGACAGATAATTTTAAGGGAGCTGCTGAAGAGATTGATACGACTTACGGTATCCCTAAAAGCTTGGTGACAGCCGCGAAAAGGTATGGAAACAAGCACGGGTTGTCTCAGGTTCCGGTGCACTACAGAGAAGGCGGCGGACCGATTTGGAAAAAAGAGACGCATAATGATGAACACTGTGTTTTGGTAAACACACGATAGAAAAGATAGGAACGTTTAAATAAGGAAGAGAACCATGGCAGAAGAAAAGAAAACAAAGAAAGCAGCTACAAAAAAGAAAGCGACAGCGGCTAGCGGCGCGAAGGGTACAATCCTTCAGGTGCTTGGTGCGGTTGTTGACGTGAAGTTTGAAGAAGGCGAAGTGCCGGCGATCATGAACGCGCTTGAGACTGACAACCAAGGCCAGACTCTGGTTCTTGAGGTTGCGCAGCACCTTGGTGAAAACACAGTTCGCGCGATTGCGATGGACATGACTGACGGTCTTGTTCGCGGTGCTGAAGTTGTTGATACAGGTTCTGCGATTGAAGTGCCTGTCGGTCCTGAGACATTGGGTCGTATTCTGGACGTTATCGGTCAGCCGATTGACGAAGGTAAGCCTGTTAAGACCAAGCAAACATGGCCAATTCACCGTGACGCTCCTGCATTTGCAGAGCAGTCTACGGAAACAGAACAGCTCGTGACCGGTATTAAGGTTGTCGACCTTCTCTGTCCTTACGCTAAGGGTGGTAAGATTGGTCTGTTCGGTGGTGCCGGTGTTGGTAAGACCGTTACGATCATGGAATTGATCAACAACATCGCGAAAGGCCACGGTGGTGTGTCTGTTTTCGGTGGTGTTGGTGAGCGTACTCGTGAAGGTAATGACCTTTACCACGAGATGATGGAATCCGGCGTTATTAAGCCTGGTTCACACGAAGAATCAAAAGTGGCACTGGTTTACGGTCAGATGAACGAGCCGCCGGGTGCGCGTGCGCGTGTTGCTCTGTCTGCTTTGACAATGGCGGAGTACTTCCGTGACGAAGAAGGTCAGGACGTTCTGTTCTTCCTTGATAACATCTTCCGTTTCACACAGGCCGGTTCCGAGGTGTCTGCGCTTCTTGGTCGTATCCCATCTGCTGTGGGTTACCAGCCAACGCTTTCGACTGAGATGGGTCAGATGCAGGAGCGAATTACTTCTACGAATAAGGGTTCTATTACATCCGTTCAGGCCGTTTACGTTCCTGCGGATGACTTGACTGACCCTGCGCCTGCTACAACATTCTCCCACTTGGATGCGACAACAGTTCTGTCCCGTCAGATTGCGGAACAAGGTATTTACCCTGCGGTTGACCCGCTTGACTCTACATCCCGTATTCTGGATGCCCGTGTCATCGGTGAAGAGCATTACGATGTTGCCAACCGTGTTCAGCAGACATTGCAGCAGTACAAGAACCTGCAAGACATCATCGCCATTCTGGGTATGGATGAACTGTCTGAAGACGATAAGCTGGTTGTGGCCCGTGCCCGTAAGATCCAGCGCTTCCTGTCTCAGCCATTCCATGTTGCTGAAGTCTTTACAGGTACACCTGGTGTGTTTGTTGAGTTGGAAGACACAATCAAGGGCTTCAAAGGTATTGTTGATGGTGACTACGATCACTTGCCTGAAAACGCGTTCTACATGATCGGTACAATCGATCAGGCCGTTGAAAAAGCCAAGAAGATGGCTGCTGAAGCCGCTTAAGGAAGGACTAAACGATGCTCAAATCGCTGATCCAAAATCTGTCAGAAGGTAAGTACGGTAAAACTGTTCATGAGTTTGATGCCGCGCCTCTTTCAGAAGTTAACCGCAGCGCTTTGAGCTTCATCGTCAATGAAAAGGGCGGGTTGAAAAAGCTCGTCCTTGTCTTGCAAGAAGATGAAGGGCATGAGATTGACCGCGAATATTGCGAAGTTGATATCGATTGTCTGGACGATATTGCACGGTTGATCGATGATGTTCGTGAATTTGTTCGCACCAACCGTTAAGGGAGAGACGCCATGTCAGCAGAACGTGATGTAGAAAAAGAATATACCAACGCACAGTTCGTTGAAAAACTTCGCCGTTTGGCCGATTCCATAGAAAGTGGCGAGAATTTCGAAATCCAGATTGCAGGCGAGCGTATTTACGTTCCGGATCGCGCAAAATTTACAGTTGAGCATGAGCGCGAAGATGGCGAGCATGAGATTGAATTTCAGATCAAATGGTCTGACGAAGATTAATTAGGATACAAGATGACACAGATTAACTTTGAACTCGTATCACCTGAAGCACGCTTGGTTTCCGAGCCTATGCACATGATCGTCATTCCCGGTGAAGACGGCGAATTCGGTGTGTTGGCGGGACACTCTTCACTGGTTGCGTCTTTAAAGGCCGGTGTTGTCGAGCTGTATGCCGAAGAAAACGGCGAAGCACGCAAGGTTTTCATCGCCGGTGGTTTTGCCGATGTGACGCCTGATAACTGTTCCATTCTGGCTGAAGAAGCGATCAATCTGAATGATTTGAGCCGTGATGCTGTTGAGCAGGAAATCAAAACGCTTCACCATGATATCGAGCTTGCTGTTGAAGATGTTGACAAAATCCGTCTGCAAAAGCGTCTGGCTCTGGCCGAGGCGAAGCTTGAGGCCATCGCTTAATCATGTTCTTAAGAGGCCTGACATTTATTGCTCTTGGCCTTTTATTCCTCCTTCCCTTTGAGAATAGTTTCGCGCAGGAAACTGCGAGGACGGTCGATCAATATATCGACCGTGGTGGTTTTCAGGCGTATGAGTTGGGGGACACGGATGACAATATTCATGACGTCCTGAATTTTATCTACGAGAATAGGGGCGATTATTTTCGTCCTGATGTGATCTTGTATACTGAATCACACAGCTTTAAGGGCAAGGTAATTCAGGTTACTGATCGTTACGTCGTGTTGCTGGATTATGTGCGCACCGGGCCGAGAAACGCCGCAATCGAGGCAATGCATGTGGTTGAGCGCAATGACATTGTAGCGGTTACCGCTTCAGGGCTTTAATCCTCTGCAGGGCCCCATTTGGCGCCGTGCAAATCTACTTCCACATATTGTTGATGGCTGAGCGTTTCGCGTAAGGTTTCGCGGTCCGTATCGACGTTGAATAATTCCAGACATTTTTGCGTGATGAATTTTTCTTCGGCGGCTGTATTGATCCAGTTTAAAAGCCCGTCAAATTGTCCGTCCGTGTTCAAAAATCCGATTGCGCGTTTGTGTTTGTGCAGCTGTTTCAGGCCTAGCGCGCAAATCGCGTAGTACGAGTTTTCGACCGAAGCTTTGTCGATCACGATCGGCTCGTCGGTTTCACGGCAGATTTCATCCTCGAAATGCGGGTAACGGTCGGTGTCTTCGACAGGCGGCAGTGGTTGGTAGTTCTGGAGCGCAGGGATGACATCCTCTACCTTATCGACAACGAGCAGATAACGATCGTCGAAGTCAGGCAGGGTTTTGAGGTAGCTGATCAAATCTTTCCAGTAATTCTCAACATTCACCAAAACCAGAGGTTTGTTATGAAGCGATAGTTTCGCCCAGTACAGCATCTCCAGACTTTCATCTGCCGTACCATATCCCCCCGGCAGGGAGATAATCGCGTCAGCCTGTTTGAACATGCGTTTTTTACGGTCCCACAAATCTTCGACCATTACAGTGTCAGAGAGGTTAGAGAGGATGCGTTCGCTGTCCTTTAATTTACGCGGGATGATGCCCGTTACGTGTGCGCCGTTTTCCAACGCAGAGAGCGCGATCAGTCCCATCAGTCCTGCGTCCATTCCACCATAGACCAGCTTGTAACCACCTTTACCGATTAACGCGCCGAAAGCCTTGGCGCTGTCTTTGAATACAGGGCGGGCGTGGCCGGATGAACCGAGGTAAACAGTCAGGGTTTGGATATCGTTCATGGTTATGCTGCGTGTTTATGAGGGGTGGAATAAGCGAGTGCTATATCAACAAAGTTTTCAATGACTTGGTGTCCATGGGAGGTCAGCACGGATTCCGGATGGAATTGTACGCCGTAAACAGGGTGGACGGGATGCTTAAATGCCATGATTTCACCGCTGTCAGAGCGGGAAAGCACGTTCAGCGGGCAGATATCCGTTGGTTCGACGATCAGTGAATGATAGCGCCCGACATTCATGGGGGAAGGGCAGCCGGCAAAAAGGCTGCTCTGGTCGTGTTTGATCGCGCTTGCTTTGCCATGCATGCATTTGTCAGCACGGATAGTGTATGCCCCGTAAGCTTCGCCGATGGCTTGGTGGCCAAGGCATACGCCCAGAATGGGGATGTGAGCACCGAGCTGTCTTACAAGCTCTATGCAGATGCCTGCGTCTTGTGGGGCGCACGGGCCGGGAGACAGGATAATTGCTTTGGGGGCGAGGGCTTTGACTTCTTCGATGGTTATGGCGTCATTACGGACAATTTTGACCTCAACGCCCGCGATTTCAAAATATCGGGCGAGGTTGTGAACGAAGCTGTCGTAGTTGTCTATAACCAGAAACATAGGCCGTGATCATACGCTCAAATCATTGGAAATGTGAAGGTTTTTCTGCTTTGCGGCTTATCCGGCCATCTGGACGTCATTGGCGGCTTCGTCATAGAAAGCGGGTGTGTCTTCGTAGCTTTCGTAATTATCGACATCAAAGCTGCGGAAGATGCCTTCGGCTTTGTCGAAGGTTTCCTGATATTCGGCATCGGCGTCGGAATCGGCCGTAATGCCGCCGCCGACGGAGAAGCTGACATTTTGCCCTTCATATACGAGTGTGCGGATCAGGATGCTTGAATCCATGTTGCCGTCGAAACCGATATAGGCGAAAGAGCCGCAATACGGGCCGCGACGTGTGGGTTCGAGTTCTTCGATGATTTCTTGCGCGCGGATTTTCGGGCAACCCGAAATTGATCCGCCGGGGAAGCATCCTTTGAGCAGGTCGAGGGCGCTGCGTCCTTTTTTGAGCGTTCCGCGCACTGTGGATACGAGGTGGTGGACACTGGCGAAGGTTTCGAGCTTGCATAGCTCTGTGACTTCTACGCTCGTTGGTTTGCAGCTTTTCGAAATGTCGTTGCGGAGCAGGTCGACAATCATCGTGTTTTCGGCGCGTTCTTTTTCGCTCTCGATCAATTCTTTTCTGTAACGGCGGTCGAGGGTTTCGTTGGCGATGTGCGGGCGTGTGCCTTTGATCGGGCGTGTTTCGACTTGTCCGTCCTTTACGGTGAGGAAACGCTCCGGTGAAGCGGAGGAGATCGCGATGTCGCCGCAGTTCATGAAGGCTGCGAACGGGGCGGCGTTGACTTTGCGCATGTAACAATAGTGCGAGAAGCGGTCAAAGCTTTTGGGCAGTTTCGCGTCAAACCGTTGCGCGACGCAGGCTTGGAAGATGTCGCCGTCCTTAATGTATTCAATGACCTGATCGACCATATCGATATAGTCAGGCGCTTCGAAATTAGATTTCCAATCCAGATCGGCTCCTTGAAACGGCTCGATCTCTTTTGTCTGGGAGATCAGGTAGAGCAGGTAGTCCTGCTTCTTTCGGGCATCGTGATAGCTCGGTGCATGGGTAATGATCCACGCTTGTTCTTTGCGGTGGTCGAAGGCGATGACCTGATCGTAAATGCCTAAGGCAAGGTCGGGCAGGTCGGGGCTATCTTTTGTATCCTCGGGCAGGGTTTCAAGCGCGCGGCCAACGTCATAGCCGAAATATCCTGCGATGCCGCCCTGGAACGGGGGCAAGCCCTTTGCCGGTTCACTTTCGGGGATCCAATGTTTCAGGCGGTCCTGAATGATTTTGAATGGTTCGCCTTTGATTGTTTGTTGCTCTTCCCAATTGGTGACCAACATCTCACCATCCTTGTATTCAAGGGTTTCGATAGGGTGAGAGACGATGAACGAATAGCGGGCGTTCGGGTGATCGCGGTCAGCAGAATCCAAAAATATGGAATAGGGCAGGTGTTGCAACGTGCTGAACACGGCTATCGGGTCTTCGAACGGCAACTCCCGTATAAACGGCTTCAATGTTTAACTCCCCACACGGTGGTCCGCGATTCTTAGCGGTTTCTAATATTGCTATTAAATCAAACAATAAAGAAGGCTTAGAGTGGCGACAAGCCCCTAAATCGTTTTTTCAACAGCATAAATTATGCGTTTTTTATCAATGGGTTAGCTTTTGAGGAAGTCGGTAATACCCGTTACCACATCGGACAGACCTGTTTTAATGATCTCGACCTCCGGCGGGAAGGCGGTTTGTAAGCGGGAGGGGAGCATAGAATCCATCATTACGAATACGCCTTTATCGTCGGCGCGGCGGATCAAGCGGCCAAAAGCCTGTTTTAATTTCAGGCGCGTAATCATTTCGTCATAGGCGCGTCCGCCGAATTCATTGCGGCGGGCTTTATGCAGAATGGTCGGGCGCGGCCATGGCACGCGGTCGAATACAATCAGGCGTAAGCTGTCGCCTGGTACATCCACACCATCGCGGATGGCATCGGTACCAAGCAGGCAGGCTTTGCGGTCTTC
Organism: uncultured Micavibrio sp.; assembly: GCA_964562515.1. Lineage (GTDB taxonomy): Bacteria > Pseudomonadota > Alphaproteobacteria > Micavibrionales > Micavibrionaceae > TMED27. The sequence continues at coordinate 8,202 of CAZLTT010000018.1, read as the reverse complement.
CCTGAACATATCAACCAATGTGCCTGTGTCGATTTCATCGACATGTTGGGAATAGAGCGGGATTCCGTTTTCTTCCAGATCTTCGGCGATATGCTGATGAACGGCGCGCAGGCGCGAGATCGCGGTGAAGAGGCCAAGGGCGCTGCCGCCGCTGGCCTTGAATAATGCCTTATATGCAGAAGCGACAAGACGCAGATCGTCTTTCCGGACATCATTGATGATGAAGACCTTCGTTTGTTCCTTGTAGTTAAACGGTGATGAAAATCCGACATTGTGGCTTTGGTTGTTCAGATAGAGCGCGCCGCTTCTGCGCTCGGCGTTATTCCAATCCTCATCGTCATTGCCGCTTTTGTCCCGCAAGGTTGCCGAAGTGACGGCCATGCCGTGAAGGTGCGGCTTTACGGCGGTTGCGAATGGTTTCATCGGGTCGACATGATGGCGGTAAAGGCCGACGTCATAAGCTTGCCCGTCGATACGTTCAATTTCCATCCAGTCGACATATTGCGGTGGGGTCTCACCCTTATCGAGGTTTTCGAGCATTAAAATCCATGCCTGCAAGGTTGTCATGCTGCGGCGTTCGAGGCTGTTTGCTACGGCTTCCAATCTTTTGCGGGTGCCGCTATCGAGATAGCCTTCATCCTCCTCCAGTTTTTTCTCGAAGATCGTGGCCAATTGCTGCATTGGTTTTTGCAAGGAGGTCAGCGCGGATTTAAGTTTCCGTGCGACTTCCAACACATTGTTTTCGACAGGGAAGGCTTGGGTTTCCAGCGAGTACGGACCGTCACGACCATCGGCGCGGGCATAAACCTGCTTATATACTTCCGCAAGAAATTTTTCCGCAGGGCCGGATGAATTGCCGTCGCGCAATCGGCGTGTCCATCCTTCCATGGGCAATGCTTCTGCTGCGCTTAAAATTTTGCGCAACGCGTCTTCGGCGTCGTGTGATCCTTCGGCCAAATCTTCGGCGCGACGTTTTAACCCGCGTGCACGTGATTGGCGTCGGCCGCCCTCATTGCCCAACAACCAACGACGCAAGTCACGTGTTTCGCGCCCCGTTAAATGTGCAGCAAACGCGCTATCGGCAGCGTCGAACAGGTGGTGCCCTTCATCGAAAATATAGCGGCTTGGCATGTCTTCGCCCGGTCCGGCGAGCGCAGCATTAATCATGACCAAGGCGTGGTTGGCGACAACGATGCGTGCGCGTTCGGATTTACGGACCGCATGTTCAACAAAACAAGTGTGGTAATGATCGCAGGCGGAATAAACACATTCGCCGCGACGATCGGAAAGTGCGGCGCTGTGGCGGTATCCGAGTATGGTGGTTAGCCACCCCGGATACTGACCGCCCGTGAGGTCGCCGTCTTTGGTCGCAACTGTCCATCGCGCCATGATGCCTGCGCCGATGACTGCGCGCATGTCTTTTGCCAGTCCTGCGCCCGCTGCCGTTTCTTCGAGGTTGAGCAAGCAGAGGTAATTTTCACGCCCTTTTCGGGTCGCGACATGTGTGTCCCTGAGGTGTTCATCGGGGTAGAGGCGGTCGAGTTCTTGATCGATCTGGCGTTGCAGGTTTTTTGTGTATGTCGAAATCCAGACAGTGCCCTGGTTTTTCTCCGCCCAAACGGAAGAGGGCGCGAGATACCCGAGCGTTTTTCCTACACCTGTTCCCGCTTCGGCCAACACGACTTTAGGTTCTTCGGCATCTTGTAGAGGGGCGAAAGCAGCTGTGATTTGTGTTGCATATTCGACCTGCGGCTTGCGTTGTTCGGCGTCGTGGCCAAGCAGTTGTTGGAGGCGCTCGCGTGCTTCATCGCCTGTGACGGGGTAATGGGAAGAGGGCGGCTCCGGTGCTTCCTCCGCCCATTCAGGCAGGTTCTTCCAGACATTCAGGCCAAGCTTGCTGTTAACGGGAACGGCGGTGTCATATGTTTGCCCCAGAGCGCTGAAGATATAGGGAGTCCATGCCCAGCCTTTACCTTGTAAGCCCATAACTTGCGCTATTTCGAGCGGATCGGCTTTGGCTTTGTGTGGGTCGTCCTGAAGATCGGAGAGCAAGGCGCGCGTAATCTCGATCAAGCTCATAGGGGCGTCGTCATATCCTTGCGGTTCGGGTAGGCCGATTGCTTTGCATATACCGTGTACAGTCGGTGTGGCGAATTGTCCCGGATGGACGAATGCAAACAGCTCCAAAATATCGAACGCGTAAAAATCAGCGTCGTTTCCGATTCGCCCGCGTATATAAGGGGCGTGACACAGCAGTACGGGCTGCTTATGGAGCATTGAAGCCGCTTGCGGGTGCGTCAGGGTCTTTAGCTCACCGTCACTTGTGAGCACAAAAGCCTGTTTGGCATTCAGGCATAGTGCCGGGATGTCAGGCAGGCTGATGGCGGGTTTTGAAGGTGTTGCTGACGGTTCGGACATTCCTTATTGCTTAGCATTTTTTAGCGAAACGCAAAAGCAGGAGCTGTGTTAAGACCGTTTCATAATAACAAGGAAATTCGCTTAAGCGGCTTTTTTACCTTTTGGTTTTGTCGTGGGCTTTGCAGGCGGATTGAAGATTTCCGCCGTGTCTTGCGGCATGCTTTCCAGATAGATGCTTTGTGACGGGAAGGCGAAGCCGGTTCCTGCATCCTCTTCGACGACCTTTTTGATGGCGAAGGCGAACTTCTCTTTCGCTTCTAACCATTCGCCCCAGATTGTGGTTCTGGTGAAGCAATAAACCAGAATATCGATAGAGCTGTCGTTGAAGCTGTCGATGCGGACGAACGTATTTACGGCGTCGCTTTTTTCGAAGTCGTCGCAGCTTTCGATGTAACCCATGATGCCATCACGGATCGTTTGTAGCTGTTCCGTGGTGGTTTTGTATTCAACGCCGATTTTCCAGTAGATACGGCGGAACGTCATGCGTGAAAAGTTTGTCACTGCGGCATCGGAAAGTTGTGCGTTTGGTACATGCACGGGTGCTTTGTCGAAGCGGCGAACTTTCGTAGAGCGAAAGCCGATTTCCTCGACTGTTCCTTCGACAACGCCGTCGACCAGGATCCATTCGCCGGGGTGAAAGCGTTTTTCGGCCAGAATGGTGATACCGCCTATCAGGTTTTTGAACAGGTCTTGTGCGCCGAGGGCAACGGCGGCACCGAACAAGCCGAGACCGGCCAGGAGCGGCCCGACGGCGATCCCCCAAATCTCGAGGATGACGGCCGCACCTATAAAGACGATGATGACTTTGAGGGCTTTGAACACCCATTGCACCATGGAGCGCGTGAGCAATCTTTCGAGCTTTTTGATCGAATGGCTGAGCGGTTCTGCCGAGCGGTGGATGGCCCAAAAAATGACAAAGGCGATTAGTGATTTTTCAAGACGGAAAATGAACTCCGCCAAATTGCCATCCAGTTTCAAATATTGAGTGGCAAAAAAGATCCCCATAATGACGGGTATGAATTTAACGGGCGGGATGAGCGCGTCGACGATTTTATCATCCAGTTTGGTTGTGGATTTTGCAGCGTAGCTTTTTAGCTTGTAGAGCACGAATTTGCTAAACAGGCCGCGTATAATCAGGAAGCCGCCAAAGATCAAAACGGCGACAAGGATACTGCCGACATCGACACCCATAAAGCCATGTTCCCAGACTTCCAGAGTCATGTTTTTAAGTGCTTCCCAATCTTCAGGCATTGATTTGCCGCTCCTTTTTCGCCATATGTTTGAAAACTACGAAGGATATAGCATGGACACATGGTCAGGGAAAGTCAGCTCGGAAACACTTGAGTATCTTATGAAACGCCGCAGCGTGACGGCGGATAATCTGCAGGGGCCGGGGCCGAATACTGAGCAGCTTCGGGATATACTGACTGCGGCTTCGCGCGTGCCGGATCATGGTAAAGTTGTGCCGTATTATTTCATGGTCTTTGAAGGAGATGCGCGCGCGCAGGCCGGAGATATTTTTGCTGATGTTTTCAAGCAGAATAATCCGAATGCGGAAAACGCGCAGATAGAGCGGGAGCGGAATCGTTTTCAGCGTGTGCCGTTGGTGATTGCTCTAGTGATGCGGATGCGAAAGAGCAAAAAGCCGCTATGGGAGCAACTGATGACTGTTGGTGCGGCGTCTCAAAACCTGATCTTGGCGGCCAATGCGCACGGGTTCGGCGCGCAATGGCTGACCGAATGGTATGCCTATGATGCAGGTGTAAAGACCAAGCTGGGGTTAGACGATACAGATGAGGTCGCAGGGTTCTTTTATATCGGCTCAAGTGATGAGGAACAGGATGACCGCGAGCGCCCCGATCTGGATGCGATCGTTAATCACTGGTCACCCGACGTTTCGTTGAACAAAGGCGATCAGTATCACAATGAAAAATTCGATTTCCCCGAGACGGGAGTGGGGCTGATTAAAAAGGCCTAGCAGTTACCGTAGTAACGTTTCCAGATGTCTGATTTATTGGCTTTTTCAAATGCGCATTTGAGGTGCATTTTCAGGGCGGCATTACGCAAAGCGATTTTGTAATTCGGGCCGACGCCGGTTGTGCCGTCTTTCATGCAAACGACTGTGACTTGATGGCTGTGGTTGGGAACTTCGACAACTTCTGTTTTGTCTACATTTTTGCCCGCGAGCGCGTTCGTGGACCCTTTGTGGAAGCCCGGACCGGTTTCGCGAATTTTGAGAAGATCGATAGGGCCGAGGTCGCGTTCGCGATTATCCATGCCCGTCCAGATCAGGTGCTTGCCGTCACTCTCTCTGCGATAGCTTCGGGTGCCGATATTTAAAATCGCGCTGATGGATAATTCTTCGTTCAAGGTTTGGAAATGTTCGGGAGTCATTTGTTTTTCGCCGAGGCAGAATAACTCGAAGTCCTTTAAACGGCGCAAAACCTTTTCGGGTTTTATCTGAAGGAAGTGAAATCCAAACATATCTATTTACCAACTACCAAAGAAAATACTGTGATTAGCACCTTCTTATTTTATGGTAATCCCGAAATGGTTAATACATTTTAAATTTATCTAAAATTTTATCTAAATTTTACACGAATTGTGAGTAAAGCCGATTTTTCCCAGTTTTATGCGGGTTTTAGCGGGTTATGCAGCTTTCGCGAACTTGCCATCCAGTGCATCACGGATCAGCGCGGCGGTGTCTTTTACGCCATAAAGCTGTATGAAAGAGCCGAAACGCGGGCCTTGTGTCTGGCCGAGGCATACTTCGTAAATCGCTTTGAACCAGTCGCGTAATTCGTCTTTTTCATAGCCGTTTTCTTTGCCCGCGCTGAAGACTTCGGTCATGTAGTCTTCGGCTTCCAAACCGCTATCCATTTTTTCGAGACGGCTTGCGAGATCTTCGAGTGCGGCACGTTCACGATCATCGGCGGCGCGGTATGTTTTTTCCGGCAGCACGAAGTCCTGATAATATTTAATTGCGTAACTCACGAGGCGATCAAGGAACGGAGAGTTTTCAGGGTTCGCATCAGG
>CAZLTT010000018.1:0-2648 GCA_964562515.1 uncultured Micavibrio sp. | reverse complement strand
GGTGCATAGGTCAACCATTCTTCCATCGTCAGGCCGTTGCCTTTTGACTTGGAAATCTTCTCGCCTTTTTCATCGAGGAACATTTCGTAACGGAAACCTGCGGGACCGCGACCACCAAGAATTTGTACAATCTTTGCGGAGATATCGGCGGCGGTAACGAGGTCTTTGCCCGCCATTTCGTAATCAACGTCGAGCGCATACCAACGAAGCGCCCAGTCGGCACGCCATTGCGCTTTGCATCCGCCGTCGAAAATTGTTTGGGTGATGACTTCGCCTTTGCCCAAACCTGTTTTGTCTTTTTCACTGTCGTCGGCGAGTTCGAATGTTGCTGTTCCTGTGCTCGCGTCTTCAACGGATTTCAAAACCGCGTTATGAAGGATGAACGGTTTGCCGTCGACATCAACGATTGGGAAAATCGGAGAGTATGTTGCTGCACGTTCTTCACCCAGAATAGGGAGAACTGCACCGCGGATCTCTTCATATTTTTCGAGCATCAATCCGAGCGTTTCATTAAAGCGCCCGTTTGTGTAACCGTCTTTGGTCGAGCTCATGAATTCGTAATCGAAACCGAAGCTGTCAAGAAACTCACAAAGCTTTGCGTTGTTATGTGCGGCGAAACTTTCATGTTCGGTGTCGAACGGGTTTGGCACCGATGTAAGCGGCATACCGAGATAGTTTTTCATCTCGTCTTGATTGGGGATGTTGGTCGGAACTTTTCTAAAGCCGTCCATATCATCGGAAAAACAAATCAGTTTTACAGGGATGTCGGGTGCGAGGCGCTGAAACGCACGCAGTACCATGGTTGTTCTGGCGACTTCGCCGAATGTGCCGATATGTGGCAGGCCGGATGGACCATAACCGGTTTCGAACAAGACATAGCCTTTATCGTTGGGTTTTATCTCACCGCGGTTCATCGCACGCAGACGTTTGATTACGGCTTTGGCCTCTTCGAAGGGCCAAGCACGGCATTTATTCGCTATGTCCAGATCAATATCACTCATGGATAAGATGGATAAGGCGCTTTCGTTATAAAGTCAATCTGGGATTGCGTCCTAGACACCTGCGTGTAAGCCTTCGAGCCCTAGCGGGGTATCTCGGTTTGGAAGGGTTCTGCGAATGTCATCGGCGGCATCGCGAACTGTATCGGAGATTTGCGGGATAAGTTTTTCGCCCCAATGCGTGAATGCGTTGTAGAGGCTGCGGAGTGGTCTGTTGAGTTTGCCGCTTGCTGTGTTGAAATATGCTTCCGGTGTCGTTTGGATTTGGTTCGTAAAGCCGGGTGCTGCAAAATGCGTGTCAAAGTTATGCGGGTCGATGCCGATCGCAGATATCAGGTCGGATGTGACCGTGTGACAATTTTGCGCCGGGTTGAGTTGCAAGATGCTTAAGGGGCGATATTCATGTTCTTCTGCATTGATATCCATGCCGCGTTTTATTGCGTCTAACCAACTCATGATAACTTCGCTTTTGTCACCTTCCATGATTGTTTGTGTCGTCAGTTCTTCATGTTGCGTTCTGTCGAAACCAAAATGAAAAACTTTCACGGTGTTCGGATTAAACGGCAAAGCAGATCGTGCGAATGCATGTTTAACACGCTTCCATGGATTGAAATTTGCTTCGGCTATGTTGTCCTTATCCGGATCAAAACTATAGCCATGTAATTCACCACGAACGTTATCAAATTGATCAACGAGTCGAATAAAAGAGTGACCTGCGTCGCGACCTCTAAAAATTAGATTATCAATAAAGCCAAGTTCTAATGGTTTTTCTGCAAGTTCAATTCTCCACGAAGCTGTGTCTTCTGAAGTGGTGCGTTGAGTATCTGTGTTATTGTTTTTAATACTCTGTAAGTCCCTGTGCATGCATTTAATTAGCATTTTACGATTAATAAATTCTTAACGCGCATGTTGCGTTGCAACGGCCGCCAAGTAATTGGAAGTATTTTTCAGACAATTTGCTTTCGATTACATGGGGAAAAAACTTTTTGTTTCTTACTCCAAATCAAAGTATAGTTTTGTATAGAAATATTTTTATTTCGTTCCTTCCTTCACGGTCTTTCTCGACCACATCACATTTCTAAAGATCGGTTCTCGATCAACACTCAGGAGAAAACATCATGGCTACGACCAAGAAAAAAGTTGCCAAAAAACCTGCGGCTAAAAAAACTGCTGCAAAAAAGGCAACGACCAAAAAAACAACTGCGTCTAAGAAAACGAAACCAAAAACGTCTACAACTAAGGCAGCAGTGAAGAAAAAAACTGTAGCCAAAAAGCCAGCGGCTAAAAAAGTTGTTAAGAAGACAACAACTAAAAAAGCAGCTGCGAACACAAACAAGAAAACAGCCGCTAAAAAAACTACAGCCAAGAAAAAGACTGTAGCTAAAAAGCCGGCAGCTAAAAAAGCAGCCCCTAAGAAGACAACAGCTAAAAAGAAGACCGTAGCGAAGAAGCCAGCGGCTAAAAAAGTTGTAAAGAAGGCAGCGGCGAAGAAAACTACAGCCAAGAAAAAGACTGTAGCTAAAAAGCCAGCAGCTAAGAAGAAGGCAGCTCCTAAAAAAGCAGCAGCGAAGAAAACTGTAGCAAAGAAGAAGCCGGCAGCTAAGAAGAAGGCAGCTCCTAAAAAAGCAGCAGCGAAGAAAACTGTAGCAA
>CAZLTT010000017.1:0-25784 GCA_964562515.1 uncultured Micavibrio sp. | reverse complement strand
AAGTGGCGCGCTCGGGAGGATTCGAACCCCCGACCTTCTGATCCGTAGTCAGACGCTCTATCCAGCTGAGCTACGAGCGCACACGTCGAAAAGTCGCCAGAACATAGACGAATTGGTTTCGCATTGCAAGCTTTTGATCGGCGTTTTTACAGGGCTTTATAATACCTCGGTAAAACTCTTCAAAACACTGGCCTTTCTCTTGACTCTCCCCCTATTTCCCGCAATGCTCCATAAAAGACCATTTACTTTGCGTATAAGTTGTTTTAATCACTCCTTAATATCGCTTTCAAACAGATTTATGACGTTTATGATGACACAATCCAAGATATCAAAAAGATTTCTCACAAGTGCGGCCGTTGTGTTGGGTATGTTGTGTGCCTCTGCCACAACTGTCCACGCGCAAACAGAAGCGCGAGGCTCGTCTGTTAACAGCTTGCCAAGCCTGATCATCACAAACGAACCCATTCCGGAAAGCCTGCGTCAGCAAATCTACACTAAACCTACACAGGTTCGCGCCATTACAGCCAAAGAGGTTATGGGCAACGAATATTTCCAACCAACCCAGACGATCGTTGGAAACACCATTAACAGCATTGTTGCCGATTTACGCAGAGTGCAGGACCGTGTAGCTGGCGCTTCCGGCAACCTAAACGGTATGGAACGCATGCACGAGCAAGAAGCGGCCAAATACTACGCGAACATCGCGACGATCAAAACACAACTTCAATCAGGCACAACTCCAGGAAACCCTCGCCTAGTTCAGCGTTTGGGTGAAGCAGAGCAGACACTTGAAATGTTAGGCGGCGAAATCGCCCAATTGAACGGCGTTTCTGTTGACCTTTCAAGTCTGGCATCTGAAGCAAGCTTCCTATTGGAAGAGACAAGAGCCGCTTACAGTGTTGCCGGCGCTGTTGAAGAAGATCACGTTCAGCTCGCGCAGCTGGAAGACACAATTAACAACACGATTATTATCATCCAACGTGTGATGAATACCGCGAACGACGATATTACGCGTATGAGCACATACCTCAGCGCCGAGCGTGAAAACCTTCGCGTTCTTTCTCTTGCTGTTGCTAATGGTGATTTTTACGGTCGCGCGCTTTCACAGAGACCATTCGCCGGTGCTCAGGCATATCAGGCATCCGCACCATCTAATGTTGGTTCCCCTGCTCCTGCAGTTGGCCAACCACAAGCTCTTAGTGGCCCGCGCCCTTTGGCAAAAATCAAGTTTGACCGCCCTGATGTAGCTTACGAAGAGCCTGTTTATCTGGCTGTCAACGAAGCTCTTAGCCGTTACCCGAATGCGCGCTTTGACCTTGTTGCCGTAACACCCGCTCAAGGAAACGCCGCACAAAAGGCGATTGAGAGCACAAAGGCCCGCAGAAATGCCGAGCAAGTCCTGAGAACTCTGGTTCAGATGGGTTTGCAACAAGACCGCATCGATTTGGCATACACAGAAGGTACACAGGCAACCACCAACGAAGTGCATCTTTTCGTTAAATAGCCAGTAATAACCATCTAAAAGCCTCTCAAATTTGCAATTTCCATATTTGATCGCTATTATCGCGCCGAACACTTAACCACGGCTAGATAATGAGTAACGACAATCCACCGACGCCTCCCCCGCCGGAGGACAATTTAGATCACGAGCATCCGGTCCACCGATGCATTGTGCGTGGAGAATCGTCGGACAAAACTCCCTTTCAACGTGTATATGTCACCTATGACGGCGATGAAGCCGCACGGTTCAACTATGAAATGGATCTGGCGCAACGGGACCGCACCCTTGCGCGCGGCGATATAGGTCGCCTCGTCGAAGAAAAATTCCCCAATCTCGTTCTAATACTGGAGCAACACGGCAATGATATCATGGAGGATATCCCCGAGAGCTTGCCTATTGGTGAAGGCTATTGGGACGAGCACGACCATGTGCAGCTCTTGAAACGGGCCCTCATGACCACGGAAAACGAATGGCGTGACAGTATCCGTAAAGCCGGAAACGAGATGGCCTCGAACCTCCCGACCTTGATGGCGATTGGCTTAAAAGGAGATGTTGGATACTGGTTCGCCGGAGCATGCGGGCTCGGTATTGCCGGAGCAATTGGCTATAGGGGCCACAGGCAGAACAAACGTTTTGAACGTGCACTCAAAATTTTCGTCGAATTCGCCAATGAACGAACAATCAACCCAGACCGAGCCAGAGAGATTCTCGACAAAAGAATGAGAAGCTCAGGTTTGCTTTTCTCGGGTTTGCCCGAGCAGGACCTTAGCCAATTCAGCGAAAATCACTATATTCAAGTCGCCGATAAGCGCGGGCTATGGCACAACAAAAACCACCTCAGCCGAACCATTCACCGCCGCGCCTTGCCAGACGCATCAGCACAGATGCAAGTGCCCGCGGAACGTGCCAATGCTTTTTGCTCCCGAGCACTTCAAGCTGTTCGACACGGTTTAAAAGAACAAGGGCAAGACCTTATCCTCAACCCGTTTTCAGTTGATACATGGAAAAATGTTGGCCGCGGTGGCATCGACTTCTTTGTTTTGGCTTATGAATTCAGAAATACAGTGTCCAGAAACCGGGCCTACACGGAAATGGTCAGAGAGCACCCTGAATTTGAAACGATTACAATTGAAGATCACCAACATATGCGTGATGCCGCAGATCACAACATCCTGCAAGAGATCAGCGTTACCAAAAAAGATTTGAAAGAGCAGAAGACCGACGGAACGATTATGGCGACAGCATTTGCGTTTGAAGCCGGCTTTATGACGACCCACGCATATGAAGCTTATGAAGCCGGTAAAGAGACGTTTCACAAATACACGGGACACGAAGAAGACGCCGGGCACGCCACAGACGGCCATCACACATGGATTGATGAACCGGAAGCGGCACTTGGCTTGAGTATTTATTCGATGTTTATGGCCTCAGGCGCGTGGTCCTACCTAGGTCGGGAGATCAGCTCAATCAAACACACACTTCAAAGTCGTCGGGCCCGTATCCTGCATGATCTCTACCCCAAAGCAATGCGACAATATAAAGACCATTTCGACACAGAATCCGAAGTTGAAGCTCCATCACCAAGCAGTGAATGACATCCACGAAGTGCTTGACCCCTCGCGGTAAACGACTAGGATGCTCCGCATGTCTTTGAACTTCACCGATTTTGATGCGATTACCGTCCGTCTTGCGGAAAACGACGATGAAATCATGGCTGCGCAGCAGTTACGATATAATGTGTTTTATGAAGAACACACCGCAAAACCCAGTGAAATAGTCAAAAAAGAACGTCGTGACTTCGATGAATACGACGATCATGCAGACCATCTTGTTGTGGTCGACCACTCCGGTCCCGAGGACCGCATTGTCGGCACTTACCGTTTATTGCAAAGAGACGGCGCAGACAAAGTCGGCCAGTTTTACTCATCCGGAGAATATGACCTGACCGCCCTGCTCGGCTGCGGGTCGTCTTTATTAGAACTTGGCCGCTCTTGCGTGCTGCCTGATTACCGCTCCCGCCCTGTAATGCAGCTGTTGTGGCAGGGTATTGCCGATTATGTCAGTGATAATGACATTGAAATAATGTTCGGTTGCGCGAGCTTTTACAGCACAGATATTGAGAGCATTTCCTCTTCTTTATCCTACCTCTATCACTACCATCTCGCTCCGCAGAAGTTCCGTGTTCGCGCTTTGGATGATCGTTTTGTAAATATGAATATGGTTCCTCAGGAAGACCTGAATGCGCGCCGCGTGTTTGCCGAGTTACCGCCACTCATTAAGGGCTACCTTAGACTGGGTGCAACAATCGGGGAAGGCGCCGTTATCGATAAAGAGTTTGATACGACAGACGTCTTAATTATCGTTCAGACCCACCTTGTAACGGACCGTTACAGAAAGCACTACGAGCGCAAAAACCAAAAAGCGATGCCCCGAGCAAAAACCGCCCAAAATTCATAAATTCCATGCAGAGTTTTCGCGCCGCACTAAAAATATTTTTATTCATCCTGATCAACCTCTTACTGGTCCCTCCTCATGTTTTAATTTATTTGATACACAGAGGCGATCTTCTCTATATATTGCCGCGCATATATCACCGCCTTGCGTGCGCCGTTTTTCAAATCCGCATCAGCCAAAACGGCGAACCTCTGAGGGGTACACAAACCCTGTTTATTTCCAACCACTTATCTTATTTGGATATCCCCCTGCTCGGGGCGGTGCTTCCTTCGCCGCATTTTGTTGCTAAAAAAGACGTTCAGGACTGGCCTGTATGGGGGTTTCTGGCCAAGCTTCAGCAAACGGCGTTTATCAGCCGTAACCGCCAAGACGCAAAGAAAGAAACACAAAGCCTTGAGGCCATGATTAACGCATCAAAAAATCTCGTGGTCTTTGCGGAGGGCACATCTACCGATGGGCAAGAGATTGCGCCCTTTAAGTCCAGCCTGTTTACAATTGCAATGAACGAACCGCCTGCGGCTTTGTGCATACAACCGGTCACCCTCAACGTAACCGCCTTAAACGGCCAACCACATTCCGGCGGAGACCGCGCAAACCTTTACGCCTGGCCGCGCGAGCTGGATATGGAATTGGTCCCGCATTTATGGAGATTTGCAAAAAGCAAAGGTGTGACTCTGGAGGTTGTTTTTGGCGCGCCGATCAAACCTCAGGACTTTTCTGACCGAAAAACACTTGCCAAAGCATGCCATGACGCCGTATGCAATGGGTTGAAACACTAACTTAAAAATCTAGGAGCACAGAGCGTATGGCCGCTGAAATCCAACCCGAAGAAGTTTCCCGTTTACAGGCTTACTTGCAGGACAAATTCAAAAACACAGGATTTGCACTCAAGATGCGTGAAAAAGCGAAAGATTCCGTTGAAGTGCTCCTGAACGGTGAATTTATCGGCGTTATTTACAAAGATGACGAAGACGGCGATGTTTCTTTTGATCTTAACATGGCCATCCTTGAAATAGACCTGCCCGGACAGCTCGGCTAGTAATTTAGCACTCTTTTCCTGCCCTAAATTGCATAAACGCTACGGTTTTGTTGCCAGTAGACCGCTCAATTTGTTAAAATTATAGAAGTGAGCAAAATTTAGAGACAGGCAGAGACTTGAAAGCTTTTTCGCTGATCATACTCAGTGCTTTATTGGTATTTACAAACACTTCTGTAGCAACAGCTGCAGAAAATCTTCGTTATGACGCGCCAATATCACGAAGCAGCCTCGAGCGGCTGAAGCAATTCACCTCCGCAGCTATGGAATCCACTCTCGACGCATATGACGTGGCAGGCACGGATCTAAACGACGACGGCCTTGATGAATTCATACTAAAATCAAAAACATGCGATCAAAAGTGTCGGTTTGCTGTGGTTGCTGAAAACAACCGTAAAATCATCCCACTTGTCAGCATAGAGGCTGCAAATGTCGTTCTGGGGAATGAATTCGAGCATGGGGTGCGAAATCTTTTGGTGTTTGAAAACCCAAATAACGACTTTGATTATGTACTCTATACGTGGCATCCGCTATCATCTACTTACAAAAAGGCGGGGCTATAATGAACATTCTTGAGACTGTACGCGCATATCCTAAAATTATAGCTCTGAGCTGTGCACTCGTCATTTCATTTTCAGTTGATTCAGCACACGCAGGCTCTGCTTGTGGCGGCGCAGCCGGTAGCCTTGAAGGCCTCCCTTGCGAAACAGCCCCTACCGATCTTACAAATCCGAGCGCAGGACCAAACGCTCTTAAAACCACGAGCGAAATGTGCGATGCGAACTTTATGAACCAGATATACGCGAAAGCGTTTCTGGAAGCTGAGCGTGAAGTGGTCGTTGCCAACACTGCAATCCTCCGCCCAGATAGTGTCCTTGAATATGCATGTCCTGATCAAAATATGGCGCTTGTGGCCGAAGATGCAGGTCCAATTTTTTCCGAGAGTGATCGTTGGGACCCCGATAATATCGACGTTGTCGGTGACACTGTGAATATCAGCGTTTTTATGGGCGACACTCGTTTGGACAGCCATATTGAAAACATGACCCTTTCGACGATGGTTACCTACGCTAACAGCCAATTCCCGCATGACTTTCTCGGCGGCGCTGCATCCGGTGACGACCACAACCTGTCAGGCTCTGTCAGCGGTGTTGCCGGAACTTGCGACCATATGTTCAACATTCAATTTATCGCTAAATGCGAAGACCATGGCCTTAACCCGCCTTTCCTCGCATTTGAAAGCTTCTTTTCAACACCCGCACTGGAAGCAATGGACCCGCGTGCCTTGCCTAACGTTTGTCCGGCGACACATCAGATTACGACAGCCCTTATCGATGTTGCCAAGAACGTTGACTGGACGTTTTCACCAATCGACCAGATCGACCCGCTCCACAATATTGTACGTGACGCGGATTACAGCGCCTCTTGTGAAAATTCAGATCCTATTCCGACAGGGATTATCGTGTATTACAAAGATTTAGGGCAGGACCCTGCGGGTAACCCGGTGGTAAACGCTCAATATGAATATGAAGACAAGTTTTGTTCCAACCCGGGTTGTCACTTCGACCATCAAGGCAATGCCTCCCCGGGAGACGATACTTGTGAGGTAAACCCGTAACGGAGATTAAGAGAAAAGCTATTTGCGTATAAACCCCTGAATAGCGTACAATAATAAAAGGTAGAGAGCATATGAATCGGTTTAAAAACAAGCATTTCGACAAGCCCGTTACGCGCTTAGCCAAATTTTTGGCTGTGTTCGGCTGCTCTGTATTGCTGAGTGGCGGAGCCGCTACGGCAGGTACATTTGCTGATGATGCTTGTGACCCGGACTATTATGAATCACTCGAAGCGCGCGCATGGCTCGAAGCGCAGCGCGAAATCACTCAAAACCAGAACTTGATATTCAAGAATGACAGTGTTCTTGAATACACATGTTTCGACCAATTTTTGGGTGTTCTTGCTGACCGTTCCGACGGTTCTCCATCAGCAACACAGCTATTTACCGATACAAACCGTTGGGGTACGCCTCCTTCGAACGTAAGGACATCCCTTAACGCCGTCGTCGCGACCGCAATGAATAACTATCAGACAGCAAACTTCAACCACTCCTTGTTGGGAGGAAGAACAGGACTGTCGCATACTTTGCCGGCATCTCTGCCCAGCGGTGCCTACAACTGTCAGGTTATGGATAGCGTCTGGGAAGAAGCTAAATGTATGGATTTCATTGATGTTGCTGCGGAAGATGGCTTTTTCACATTTGCAGAATATGAAGCGTCGGCTGACAAGCGTCACTTACCTACACGCTGTACTGGCTCTCCTCCTTATCAGGCTAACATGGACAATGCGACGGACAACGCCACCACACCATGGGAAGAAGGCGCGATCGAAACCTATTATGATCGTGTGTTCCCAACAAGTGGCGGCGCTTGTGGCGGCACAGACTCTCACTTTGTCACTGGTTTGAGAGTGAACAGAACATCCGGTTCGGTCTCTAACTATGACGAGCATGCGTGTGTGGTACCCGGGTGTTATTGGGACCCTTCCGCATCAAACTGTGTGGAATACACACCTTAGAATTTCAGCTTAGTTCAAGAATTCTTTGAGTTGTGCTCTGAGCTTTTCAGAGCCGGGCTTTAGCGCTGCGTACTTCATGATCGCTTCGAGGTTTTTCTGCCGATCGATACGGATTTCATCGCCTGACGAGATGGTGTTTTGAGGCTCCTCAATCTTTGGTTCTGCCTTTTTCGGCACATCTTGCGCCTCTGACATCAGCAAACGGAGTGCTTTGACCATCTCCGGATGCTCTTTTTCAAAGGCAGCGCGCTTTTCGCGTAACTGCTTTAACACTTTGTTCCGAATAGTCTTTTTCGATTCTGGCTTGTTCATAAAGATACCAACTCGTTTTGTATTCACGTACTCCCTTGCCAGCTTTGCAAGATATACGCCAATTCCCTCTATTTTACCGTGCTCTGCCTAAATATCCGCTTAAGATTCCCGATAGAGTTTTGTTTCAATATCTTTTATAGTCCGACCCATGATGCTTGACGTTTATGCATGGGGCACATCATTCGGGAAGCCGTTACTTCGCGCCCTACTGAACCACCGGATTAAAAAGGGAAAAGAAGACCCTCAGCGCTTGTCGGAGCGGATGGGGAAAGCATCTATGACACGCCCGCAAGGTCCACTGGTTTGGGTGCACGCCGCAAGCGTCGGGGAAGCACAATCCGCGCTTATCCTGATCGAGCGTTTGCTCAATAAGCAGCCGGAACTAAACGCGCTTGTCACTACGGGAACGCTTACCTCCGCCGAACTTATGCAGAAGAAACTGCCCAAACGGGCGTTCCATCAATTCTACCCCGTTGATAATCCTGACTGGGTCGGCGCGTTTTTAGAATTCTGGTCACCGGACGCTGTGTTCTGGATGGAATCAGAACTGTGGCCGAATATGTTGCGCGGTATAGGACAGCGCAATATCCCCTGCGCCCTGATTAACGCGCGGCTTTCTCCGAAATCTTTCAAGCGTTGGACGATGATGAAGTCCTCCGCCAAGGCGCTTTTGAAGACCTTCAGCGTTATATTGTGCCAGACCGATACCGATGCTGCGTTCTACAAGGAACTTGGCGCGGAGAACGTGCATGTTACGGATAACCTGAAATTCAGCGCCTCACCACTGGCCGTTGATGCACAGACACTCGCCGCACTTAAACCTGCGGTCTCCGGTCGTCCGCTATG
Source organism: uncultured Micavibrio sp. (assembly GCA_964562515.1). Lineage (GTDB taxonomy): Bacteria > Pseudomonadota > Alphaproteobacteria > Micavibrionales > Micavibrionaceae > TMED27. Next base: position 17,061 of record CAZLTT010000017.1, on the reverse strand, counting down.
GGTATATGCCAGTTCCCATGCCCCCGAAGAGTTACTCGCGGCGCGCGTTCATGAAGAGCTTAAAAATAAGCACAAGGATTTGCTGACCGTTATTGTTCCGCGTCACCCCGAACGACGGGATGAAATACGCAGTGTGCTCTCTGAAACCGATTTAAAGGTGACGTTTCGCGGTGATGCACATACGCCGCCAACGAAGAAGACCGATATCTATGTGGCCGATACGCTCGGCGAATTGGGGCTATTCTATACGGTCAGCGATATTGCATTGATCGGGCGTAGCTTGAGCGGTGACGGTGGCGGCGGGCACAATCCGATCGAGGCTGCACAATTGGGCTGTGCCGTTTTGCACGGACCGTTGATCCAGAACCTGCAGGACATCTACGACGATATGACAGCATCCAATGCCTCTGTTCAGGTGGACGATGAAGACGAATTGACTGTAACTCTGGATAAGCTGTTATCCGACCAAACGGCATTGGAAGAACAGCAGCACGCCGCCAAAGAATTCGCCAACGCCAAAACGAGCGTCATTGACCGCGTCATGAAGCATGTCGAGCCAATGCTGAACGGTACACAGACGAAAGAGGCGCGTCATGCTTAAGACCCCCTCTTACTGGTACAGACAGCTTGATGACAAAGCACATTGGAAAGAATATCTGTTTGCGCCTTTGTCCGCGTTATTTCAATGGGGCGCACATATTCGCCGTACGCGGTTTGAGGCTTACAAGGCAAGCATACCGGTTATTTGCGTCGGCAATCTGGTTACGGGCGGCAGCGGCAAGACACCGACAGCCATTGCGCTCTATACGCTTTTGAAAGCCGAAAACCCGAAAAGTAAAATCTATTTCCTGACCCGTGGATATGGCGGCATTCGAAAAGGCCCGTTACTCGTTGAGCCGTCAGAGCATATTTATCGGGAGGTCGGTGACGAGGCGTTATTGCTGTCGAACCATGCGCCGACCATTATTTCACGCGACCGCGCCAAGGGTGCGCAACTGGCCGAAGAATTGGGCGCGGATATCATCATCATGGATGACGGCTTACAGAACCCGACACTGCATAAAGACATCCGGATCATGGTCATTAATGGCGAGATGGGATTTGGAAATCAAAAGACCCTGCCCAGCGGTCCTTTGCGTGAGCCATTGGAAACAGGCTTTGAGCATGTCGATCTGTTTATCCTCATCGGTGAGGACACGCGCGGCGTCCTTTCCCTCCTCCCTGAGGGCAAGCCCGTTATGAAGGGATCGATACAACTTTCAAACTCGATCCCCTTGCAAAGCGATGCTGCATATCTCGCATTTGCGGGCATGGGCTATCCTGAAAAGTTTTTCAATTTTCTAAAAGATGATTTGAAGCTAAATGTCGTGAAGACGGAAAGTTTTCCCGACCACCACCCGTTTCGCCGTGATGAGCTCAAAGCTTTGCATGATGATGCGCAAAAGCTTGAAGCGCGGCTTATCACCACATCAAAAGATATGGCGCGACTGCCTCTACCTGTCGAAGTGACGGAAGACCTGCATGTTGATGTGGTGAATATCACGCTTAAATTTGATCAGACCGAGCCATTTGTGGATGCGGTGCACGCGGTAAAGGCGAGTGCGTCAGCATGACGATGACGCCTGCCAGAAAATTCCGCTATGCGCTTGAGGCGATCGGCCTCTGGTTGGTTATGACCATATTAGGGCTTTTGCCCGTTCAAACCGCCTCCAACTTCGGCGGATGGGTCGGTCGAACATTGGGCCCGCGTTTTGGCGTCAATAAAAAGGGTTTTCAAAACCTGCAACTTGCCTTCCCTGAAAAATCGCATGAGGAGCATGCGGCTATTTTATTGGGCATGTGGGATAATCTCGGGCGGACGATGGCCGAATACCCGCACCTCAAAAAATTGTCCGAGCAAAACACCGCGCACATCAATACCGAATATCTGGAACAAGCCATTCAAGACCCGAACGGCGCGATTTTTATCGGCGGGCATATCGCCAACTGGGAAGTCGGCACGTGCAGCCTTTATACCCAGCGCGATCTGGTGATCGTCCCAACTTATCGTGCGCCCAATAATCCATGGAGTGACAAGATGTTGCTCAAGGCCCGAACTCTTGGCGGGCAATATCACGCGCACGCGAAATCTGCCGAGGGTGGACGCGGTATGATGAAAGATCTACGCGCGGGCAAGATGATCGGCATTCTGGTCGATCAAAAATATAATGAAGGGATCGAAGTCCCATTCTTCGGTCATCCCGCTATGACCAACCCCGTCTTCGTGCAGTTAGCGCAGAAATTTAAGTGCACGCTTATCCCTGCTACCTGCAAACGTCTTGACGGCGCGAACTTTGAAATTATTTTACGTCCTCCGATTACGGTCTTTAACGACGATGGTACCCCGCGTCCCGTTGAAGATGTTTTGGCGGATGTGCATGCATTGCTCGAAAGCATTATCCGTGAGCAGCCCGAAAACTGGCTGTGGATTCACAAACGATGGAAAGACGACGTTTATGGCTAAACATTATGATTACTTTGTTATCGGCGCAGGTTCAGGTGGCGTTCGTTCCGCCAGAATAGCCGCGCAGCATGGTGCAAAGGTCGGTATCGCGGAAGCATCGCGCCTCGGCGGGACATGCGTGAATTTGGGCTGCGTTCCGAAAAAGATCATGGCCTATGGCGCGGATTACGGCTTTCACTTCGAGGATGCCAGAGGATACGGATGGGACACGCCAAAAGACATCTCGTTTAGTTGGGAGACATTGATTGCGAATAAAGACGCGGAGATCGACCGCTTGAACGGTATTTACGGTAACTTGCTTGATAATGCAGGTGTCGATCTGTTCAACGGATTTGCCAAATTTGTCGATAACAATACGCTCGATATCGACGGGGAAACAGTCACGGCTGATAACATCCTGATTGCCGTGGGAGGCACGCCGCGTGCGTCAAACATCCCCGGCGCAGAGCATCTGGTGATTTCTGATGATGTGTTTCACCTCGAGACTATGCCTGAACGGGTTTTGATTAATGGCGGCGGCTATGTTGCGGTTGAATTCGCGCATATCTTCCACGGATTAGGCGCGCATGTGACGCTGCTTTATCGCGGTCCGATGTTCCTGCGCGGTTTTGACGAAACCATGCGTATGGCCTTGGCCGAAGAGATGAAGAAGGCAGGTATTGATCTGCACTTTAACTGCGAGCTGACAGAAGTGAGCAAAAATGATGACGGCAGCCTTACCGCGTCCTGCACGCATGACGATATAACATTTGAAACGGACCTCGTGATGAATGCTATCGGCCGCGTTCCCTGCACCGACAAGCTCGGCCTGGAGAATACGGATGTGAAACTGGCCGATAACGGACAAGTTATTACGAATGACGATTACCAGAGCAGCGTCGGTCATATCTACGCCGTTGGTGACGTGACAAACCGTAACCACCTCACCCCCGTCGCTATTCAGGAAGGGCATGTGCTTGCTGATCGTCTGTTCGACGGGCAAGCAGACCGATCAGTGAATTACTATAACATCGCGACGGCGATTTTCTCCTATCCACCCTGCTCCACTGTCGGTCTGACCGAAGATGAAGTGATGGAGAGGAAGCTCAATGTCCGCATCTATGACGGATCATTCAAACCGATGAAGCACCAGTTAAGCGGGCGCGATGAAAGAACAGTTATGAAGCTGATCGTCGATGCGGCAACCGACAAGGTCATCGGGCTGCATATGATGGGTTTGGATGCGCCGGAAATCGTTCAAGGATTTGCCGTTGCGATGAATTGCGGCGCGACCAAGGAAGATTTTGACCGCACAATGGCCGTGCACCCGACAGCGGCCGAAGAGTTCGTGACCATGCGTAATTGTCGTGAGATCAAAGACGGAAAATACTGCGATTAATTCAAGGTTTTGGACGTATTGCGATCCGAAGATTTGCCGAGAATAAAGTCCGTATGTTCGGGCTTTGGAAATTCGTCATTGCCTTCCAGCATCCCTTTTTCAGACAGGGCAAAGATACGCGCCATGTTCGCGGCGAAGAGTTTCTGCCCCGCGTCGGTCAGAAAACGGCGTTGAACGACCGTATTCAGGAAATCCATAATATGTTCGGGGCGGGCATCATCAAAACCGATTTCCCGACGATATAATGCCGTTTCATATTGCGTGACTTCGTATGACAGCCCGCCGGAGGTCGCGATATCCGCCTCTTGCAGCAAACACGCCATCAAAGCCGCCTGTGCATCGCTTTCCAGCGTTTTAAGCTCGTCCGAGAGGTTCAGCTTCGGCAATTTGGATTTATCGCCCATGTAGTGATAACGATAGGCCGCCTTCATTTGATTCATCGGATTGGTTAATTCACCCAACGGCGATACGTCCGTGCATAAAAGCAACAGCTTCATGGCTTCCAACTTTTCGTCCGACGCCCCTGCATCTTTTAAAAACGGTTCGGCGATTTCGAATGACTGTATTTCCAGACGGCATGGCTCATGCACACCTTTAAGCGTGTTGCCTTTGCCGTCATGTTCCAAGTCATGGATGCAGGCAGCGGCCAACAAAACCGTAATGGAGTCCTCATCCAACGCCTTTGATGTTTCACCGTAAATATGGTTATGCATCTGAATAAGGCGCATCAGCTGAACGAGGACTTTTTTGAAGTGCAGATTATTGTGGTATGGCAAATCCAGATCCGCAGTCCCTAAAGCTCCCGCCATAAGCAAAAAATTTTGATTATCCGGCGCTTCAATGCCGAACTCATCGATCAGCACAGCGCACACCGCAGCAAGAGACGGAGACTGTCCGGTTCTTTGCCAACGGCGAAAAACGGTAATAACAGCATCGGTATTATCAAGCGTTTCGGTGGGTCCGGAGCGCATGACCTCATTACCGGCGAAGAGGTCAAAATCTTTATCAAATGCGTCGATACAGTTTTTATAGCTCTCAAGAAGCTTTTGATCGTCAATTTCAGACGCTTTTGCATGCTTTTTCAGCACAGGATCAAAAGACTTAAGTATCTGCTTACACTTATTTTTTTTGGATTTCGAAGATAAGAATGAAAACATGAGGGCCGATCACGGATATTTTGTTCTATTTTAATTCTACGGTGTTTCAGACTCTTTGTAAAAATACAAAAGCGCTAATACACGAAAAGATTTGTTCAGCGCGGCTTTTGCAATGTTGTGCTATGCGCGGGTTTCCTTTATAACTCTGTGGCTTACGTTAAGGTTTATAAGGACACAAAACCATGACACAGAATTGGAGCCCCGAAAGTTGGCGCGCAAAACCAGTGAAGCAGCTACCATCGTATGACGATGAAGCGGCTTTGAAGGCTGTTGAGAACGAACTCAGTGGTATGCCTCCACTCGTTTTTGCAGGGGAAGCCCGTAATTTGCAGCAGCAACTCGGCGATGTGGCCGAGGGTAAGGCATTTTTGCTGCAAGGCGGTGACTGCGCCGAGAGCTTTCAGGAGTTTAGCGCAAACAAGATCCGCGATACGTTCCGCGTGTTGCTGCAAATGGCTGTTGTTCTGACCTATAGCGGTTCTTTGCCAGTCGTAAAAGTGGGTCGTGTGGCTGGACAGTTCGCGAAACCTCGCTCCAGCGATACAGAAACGCGCGGTGATGTGACATTGCCAAGCTATCGCGGTGATAACATCAACAGCATCGAATTCACGCCCGAAGCCCGCATCCCAGACCCGCAGCGTCTTATTCGCGCCTATCATCAGGCATCTGCGACGTTAAACCTGCTGCGCGCGTTTGCAAAAGGCGGTTACGCCGACCTGAACCGTGTTCATGGATGGAATTTGGGCTTTGTGGCCGATAGCCCGCTTAAAGAACGTTACGAAGAGCTCGCAACAGCGATTGATGACGCGCTGCGCTTCATGGCTGCTTGCGGTGTAACATCGGAAACGGTTCCGGCGATCCGTCAGACAGATTTCTATACCTCACACGAAGCTCTTCACCTGAATTACGAAGAGGCGATGACCCGCGAAGACAGCTTGACCGGTGACTGGTACGACACATCGGCGCACTTCCTCTGGATCGGTGCACGTACGCATCAGGAAGATCACGCGCAGATCGAATTTGTGCGCGGTCTGAAAAACCCGCTTGGTTTAAAATGCTCACCGACTTTAGAGCCTGATGAATTGATACGTCTGATTGATGTGTTGAACCCCGACAATATTCCGGGCCGCCTGACATTGATCGCACGTATGGGCGCAGATCAGGTTGAGGAAAAGCTCAGCCCGCTCGTGCGTAAAGTGAAAGAAGAAGGAAGAAGCGTAGTCTGGTCATGCGACCCGATGCACGGCAATACCTTCACATCGGACAGCGGTTACAAGACACGCCGTTTCGACAATATCTTGAAAGAGGTTCAAGGCTTCTTTGCTGTTCACAACACGGAAGGCACGCATCCGGGCGGTGTTCATTTTGAAATGACCGGACAGGACGTGACCGAATGTGTCGGCGGTGCCGAAGAGATCGGTGATGAAGATTTGTCTAGCCGTTACCACACAGCATGCGACCCGCGTTTGAACGCGAACCAGGCTCTGGAGCTTGCGTTCCTGATCGCGGACGAGCTTAAGGGTCTTCGTGTTCCAACCAACATTCAAGCCGTCGAGGCCGCAGCCGCAGAATAGATCATGGCACACCCACTCTCCCTGACTTTGGCTCAACTTAATCCGGTTGTCGGGGATATTGCGGGGAACGCTGCCAAGATTTTGGATGTCTGGAAAAGCTCAGACGCTGATCTTGTTGTTTTCGCGGAGATGGTCATATGCGGTTATCCGCCTGAAGACCTTGTCTTAAAACCCGGTTTCATCGATACAGTTCACCAACATATTGAGCAGCTTTGTGCCGATAGCAAAGATTTTAGCGCAGCGGCGCTGATCTCTTGCCCTTGGCGCATTGATGGCGATGTCTATAACGCCGTGCATGTCATTCAGGGCGGCAAAATTGTTCATACGCAAACCAAGCATCATTTGCCGAATTACGGCGTGTTTGACGAATACCGGGTGTTCAAAAGCGGTCCCCTGCCTGCGCCGTTTGAATTTAACGGGCAAAAGCTCGGTATCCTGATCTGTGAGGATATGTGGTACCCGAATGTGGCGGCACATCTAAAGGACGCGGGTGCTGAGCTTTTCATCATTCCGAACGGCAGTCCGTTTGAAGTCACAAAGGATGAAACCCGCGTTGATATTGCCCGTAAACGCATTCAGGAAACGGGCTTACCTATCGTGTATGTGAACCAAGTCGGCGGACAAGACGAGCTTGTGTTCGACGGCGCAAGCTTTGTGATGGGCACGGACGGAGACATCCTGTTCCAAGCGCCCGAATTTGAAGAAGGCGTTTATAATATTACGCTTGATGGCGGCACAGTCAGCGGCGACGCAAGCACGGAGAATTTGAGCGGCGCAGAAGAGTTGTACGGAGCTTTGAAACTCGGTCTTCGCGATTATATCGGAAAAAACGGTTTCCCCGGTCTGGTGCTTGGGTTATCGGGCGGTATCGATAGCGCATTGGCCGCAACAATCGCGGTTGATGCTTTGGGGCCGGAGCGCGTTCAGTGCGTGATGATGCCCTCCCCTTATACGTCTCAAGACTCCCTCGATGATGCGAAAGCGGTGGCTGATAATCTGGGGTGTAATTACGAGATCATCCCGATTGAACAAGCCATGAAAGCATTCGAAGGCACGATTGATCATCTCGACGGGATTGCGCATGAAAACATGCAGAGCCGTGTGCGCGGTCTGATCCTGATGAGCCTGTCCAACATGAGCGGCAAAATGGTGCTGTCGAACGGTAACAAAAGTGAGATGGCCGTTGGCTACGCGACACTATACGGCGATATGTGCGGTGGATCTAACGTTATTAAGGACCTATACAAGATGCAGGTTTACGCGTTGGCCGAATGGCGCAACACCCAAGGTACGGTTATTCCCGAGCGTATTCTGACCAAAGCGCCGACGGCGGAACTGAAAGACAATCAAACAGATCAGGACAGCTTGCCGCCCTATGAAATTCTGGACGGCATTCTGGAATGTTTAATCGAAGAAGATTTAAGCGTTGCCGATATCGTCAAACGCGGTTTTGAAAAAGAGACAGTTCTAAAGGTTTGGAAATTATTGGATCGCGCGGAATATAAACGCCGCCAATCCGCACCGGGCGTGAAGATCACTTCACGGAATTTCGGCCGCGACCGTCGCTACCCGATCACCAACCATTATCTAAAATCTAGCGGGAATTAGAGCGCCTGCTCCATCGCGAAAGCAATACCGGCCAACTCGGGATGTTCGGCGATGGCGCCTCTGCGCTGATGGTTCGCCATCATGACCTTTGTCTCGATAATTTCATGTGAAGACCGAAGAAGCTTCGAGCCTCTTTCCTGATTCAAATGCGCGATGACCATATGTTCATAGGCATCGTCATGGCTCATTCTGAACAGTGCCTCCAACAACCCTTGTTGGGCTTTGCTCATACCGACGCCTTTATTGATCAGCACCATGTCATAAAGATGCGGGCGACGGTTTTTCTCCGTGCCGTCCGCTTCAATGGGAATCAAAGATCGGTTTTTGGGGATATGGTCCATACTAAGCTTTCCTCAATCATGCATACAATAAATACCGCATAACTTTTATGTCAATAAAATTAGTGTGCAGATCCCTTTATTTTCCGCAAAAACTCTTCTATAACTGCGTGTCTACAAAGGATTTACTATGACTGTTAAAGTTCGTTTTGCCCCCTCTCCGACCGGAATGCTGCATGTTGGAAATGCGCGTACGGCTCTGATCACATGGTTATTCTGCCGCAGCCAAGGCGGTGAGTTCCTTCTTCGTATTGATGATACGGATCAGGAGCGTTCCAAGGTTGAATATGAAGAGGCGATTATCGAGAGCCTGACCTGGATGGGACTGGACTGGGATAAAAAAGCCAACCAGAAAGAGCGCAACGATCGCTACGACAAATGTATCGAGCAGCTCAAGGCTGACGGTTTTCTGTATGCCTGTTACGAAACGCCTGAAGAATTGTCGCTGAAGCGCAAATCTCAGCTGTCACGCGGGAAGCCGCCAATTTATGATCGTGCAGCGCTTGAATTAACTGACGAAGAAAAAGCCAAATACGAGGCCGAAGGCCGTCAACCGCACTGGCGTTTCAAGCTGACTCACGAGCCGATTGAATGGAATGACCATATTCGCGGTGAAGTCGCATTCAAGGGTGAGGATCTATCCGACCCTGTTGTTATTCGCGAAGACGGACGTCCGCTTTATCACCTATGTTCCGTTATCGATGATGTTGATTTTGAAATCACCCATATCGTGCGCGGCGAAGACCATGTTTCTAACTCGGCTGCGCATGTGCAGATGTTTAAAGCGCTCGGCGCCACGCCGCCGGAAATGGCTCACCTGCCCCTTATCAGCGATGCGAGCGGCGGGAAGCTTTCCAAGCGTCTTGGTTCCTTGAGCGTTTTGAACGTGCGTGATGAAGAAAAACTGGAGCCGATGGCGCTCGTTTCTCTGATGGCGCGTTTGGGTACATCCCAACCGATCGAACCATTTCAGGATATTCAACCGCTGATCGATTCCTTCGACTTCTCGAACTTCTCTCGCTCAACGCCCAAGTTCGATGTTGAGGAATTGATGCGTTTGAATTCGAAAATCCTCCACGACAAACCATTTGCGGACGTAAAGCCGCGTTTGGACGCGCTTGGCCTTACAGAGGTCGACGAAGCATTCTGGAACGGTGTACGTGCCAATCTGGAACGTCTGGATGATTTACAAGATTGGTGGAGTGTTGCAAATGGCCCGGTCGAGCCCGTCATTGATGATACGGATTACATCGCGCAAGCTGCTGCCGCTTTGCCGGCCTCTCCGTGGGATGAGAATACATGGGGCGAATGGACGAAAGCCTTGAAGGAACAGACAGGCCGTAAGGGTAAGGAGCTGTTTATGCCGCTTAGGCAGGCTCTGACAGGCATGAGCCACGGACCGGAGATGGACAAGCTGTTGCTGTTGATCGGTCCTGAAAAAGCGCAAAACCGTCTAGCTACGAAAAAAGCCGCCTAAACGCAGGCATAAAAAAAGCCGCCTGTTTGGGGTCAGGCGACTTTTTCATTTGTGCTTTTGGAATGTGAACCCTCACATAAAAACCCTGATGTTTTTCCAAAAGCGTTGGCCTTATATGTTTCTTATGTCAGGCCTAAACTTTATTAATGCGCTGTGTTTTTTAACAAGATTAAAAAATTTCCCAGCTTCTTAATATCCTGCTTGTTGGCTTCCGGCCAAAGCAGCTTAACCGTGTTTCTAAAAACGTCATGTCCTTCGACGAAGAAGTGATCGCACAAAAGCACTTTACGCTTCGGGCTAAGAGCAACGTATTCTTCAATGATATTGAAGGGCTGCTCAGCACTTTTGATCAAATCTTTAATCGTGGCATACATATTTAATTTTCCCTGTACTCGCCGAATTCATTTTCAACGAATTCGACTTGGTAATAACCTGTAATCCTTAATGATGTATTAACAGTATATGAAATTTTCGTTAATCTGTAAAATTTAATTTGATTTATCATTTATTTTCAGTATTTTAGCTGTGTTTACTTTTTTTTAATATTTGGGCATAAAATGTCACAGACCACCCCCGCAATCATCCTGACCCGTCCGCAAATGGGCGAAAATATCGGCGCGACAGCCCGTGCGATGGCGAATTTCGGGCTAAATGACCTACGAATTGTCGACCCTCGTGACGGATGGCCGAACCAACGGGCGATTGATATGGCCTCCGGCGCGTTTGAGCATATGGATGAACCCCGTGTCTTTGACACACTTGCCGACGCTATCGCTGATTTACAGTGCGTATATGCCACTACGGCTCGCCCACGCGACATGATTAAGCCTGTTATTACACCGGCCGCGGCGGCCGATGACGCCCTTACCCGCCGGAATGACGGGCAGAATATCGGTTTTGTGTTCGGAGCGGAACGCACGGGCCTAACCAATGAGGAAACAGCCCTTTGCTCTGCGATCATTCAAATCCCTACGAATCCGGAGTTTTCTTCGCTCAACCTTGCGCAAGCCGTGCTTTTGGTCGCACATAGGGTGTTCGAGGCCCAAGACGATACAGCGGCTTATACCCTGCCTCACGGGGACAGCCCCCCTGCTCCACAGGCCGAATTTGAGAACTTTTTCAACCGCTTAGAAGGCGAACTCGAAGAAGGCGGCTTTTTCAGCGCCAAAGACCTCAAACCCACGATGCTGCGTAATATCCGTAATATGTTTACGCGCGCGGATCTGAGTGAGCAGGAAATCAACACCCTGCACGGTATGGTCTCCGCATTGATCGGTAAGAAAAACCGCGAAAAAAAAGCCGGATAAACCGGCTTTTCTCTCATACCCTTGATGTAAAAACTTTATGCAGCTGTTGCGAAACGTCCGGCGTTCATGGCTTTCAATGCGCATTGAACGCGGGCTAACATGTCGCTTGTCATGAAGCTGTCGTTGAATTTCGGTGATGCCTCTTTCAGCATGTCTTCGTCCAGATAAGCAACATAGAAATGCTCCGGGAATGTCGCCGTTGGCGCACCGTACTTTTTCATTTCATCCATTTCCTTCGGTGAAGTCACTGCTGCTGTCGCGTAATACTTACCGTCGATCATCTCTAGGTGATCGCATAAATGCATGTCATGTCCGTAAAAGGATATAGCGCCGATTTTTTCGCTATTTTCGATTTCTACCAAATCATCAAATTTCATTTTGCCGTTCTCCCGTTTTGTTTCCCTGCAAGGATTAACGCGTTTCTTACCAGGAAAGCAATCCTTAACAATGTATTAATGATACATAAAATTTTATGAAAATAAAAACTTTTTAAGAATTTGTTAATAATTTCAGAGCACTAAACAAAAAAAGCCGCCATAAAGGCGGCTTTTGTGGATATCCCGTACCAATTAACGGGAATAGAATTCGACGATAAGGTTCGGTTCCATTTGTACCGGATAAGGCACGTCTTCGAGTTGAGGTGTGCGGATGAATGTTACTTTCATCGCTTTCAGATCAACATCGACATATTCAGGAACTTCACGCTCAGGCTGTTGTGTAGCCGTAAGAACCATTGGAATAGTTTTGCCCTTTTCACGGACTTCAATCACATCGCCCGGCTTAACCTGGTAAGATGGAATGTTAACGATTTGGCCGTTCACAGTTACGTGCTTGTGGTTTACGAACTGACGTGCGGCAAAAACAGTCGGTACGATAGATGCACGGTAGATAACGGCATCAAGGCGACGCTCCAAAAGACCGATCAGGTTTTGACCTGTATCGCCTTTCAGGCGGTCAGCTTCTTTGTAGTAGCGACGGAATTGTTTCTCACCAATGTTACCGTAGTAGCCTTTAAGCTTTTGCTTGGCTTGGAGCTGCTGACCGTAGTCAGAAAGCTTGCCGCGGCGTTCGCCGTGCATACCCGGGCCTTTTTGGCGGATGTTAAATGGAGATTTTGGACGGCCCCAAAGGTTACAACCTAAACGGCGGTCAATTTTATGCTTAGCGGAATTGCGCTTACCACTCATAATATATGTCCTTTCATAGACTTAATGTGTTTTCTTCATGTCCCGATTACCCATTCTGGGATTGAGATAAACTCAACAAGGCCACATGCCTTTTCTCAAGATTGATGCGATTTATAGCGATTTTTGGGAGGATGTCAAACATTTCTGCTGTTTTCCCGACTACTTAACGGCGCTGATAAACAAAAATTTATTGCGCGACGCTAGACAGGAACACGAATGATCACTATAGCTTACGCCCGAGATACGTTTAGAGCATTCCTCTCACCTCAATAAAACACCATAAATAAAGCCCTTCACCGATTAAGAGGGCTTAAAGCTACAGGACTATTTAATGCTGCGCACTGTTAAACGATTCAGACTGACTCAAAACCCGAAAGCCGACATGCTGTCCGGTCTTACCGTAGCATTGGCACTCGTACCCGAAGCTATCGCATTCGCCTTTGTTGCAGGCGTCGAGCCGCTTGTGGGCCTATATGCAGCATTCTTTGTCGGTTTAATTACCTCCGTTTTTGGCGGGCGCAGCGGCATGATTTCCGGTGCGACAGGCGCGATGGCCGTTGCGATGGTCGGTCTGGTTCTGGCTTATGGTGTCGAATATCTGTTTGCTGCCATTGTGCTGACGGGGATCATTCAGATACTCGCCGGTATCTTCCAATTAGGAAAATTTATCCGGCTTGTGCCGCATACGGTGATGCTGGGATTCGTAAACGGATTGGCGATTGTCATCTTTCTGGCGCAGCTCGGCCAATTCAAGGCAGCAAAAGCTGTTGAGGAGACCGTGGCTAGCGGGCATGCCGAAGATGCGGGCCATGCATCACATAGTGCGATTGACGTATTGTTTAACGGCGGATGGCTGCAAGGCGAGCAAATGACGCTTATGGTCGGGCTGACGTTTTTGACTATGGCGATTATCTGGTTGCTGCCGAAATTGCCGAAAGTCGGAAAACTCATCCCTGCCCCTTTGGCCTCCATCATTATCGTATCGGCGCTGGTTATCGGACTTGATCTGGACACGCGTACCGTCGGCGACCTTGCGAGTGTTGCGGGCGGGTTGCCTGAATTCCATATCCCGATGGTACCGTTCACATTTGAAACCTTGATGATTGTTCTGCCTGTCGCGTTTACGTTGGCGGCTATCGGTTTGATCGAAAGTTTGCTGACACTTACGTTGATTGATGAAATCACACAAACACGCGGACGCACCTCACAGGAATGTGTAGGTCAGGGACTTGCCAATGTAACGTGCGGCTTCTTTGGCGCTATGGGTGGTTGTGCGATGATCGGGCAATCCATGATCAATATGGAATCCGGTGGGCGTGGACGCTTGTCGGGGATAACGGCGGCGATCGCTCTGCTCTTTTTCATTCTCTTTACCTCACAATGGATTGAGATGATCCCACTTGCCGCGCTGACCGGCCTGATGATGATGGTGGTGATTGCAACCTTTGCGTGGACGTCCCTGCGCCTAATCAACAAAATCCCGAAGGAAGACCTGTTCGTCATAGCTTTGGTTACCGGTCTTACGGTTGCGTATGACCTCGCACTTGCCGTGATTGTCGGCGTGATTGTGGCCGCGTTGGTTTATGCATGGAAGTCGGCGCACCATATCTGGGTTGTCGAAGCCCGCGCCGAAGATAGCGGCCACAAAGTTTATAAGCTGTATGGTCCATTGTTTTTTGGTTCAATCGCCAAATTCCGTGACCTCTTTAAACCTTCCGAAGAAACCGAAGATGAAATTGTCATCGACTTTCAGAATGCTCGGGTTTGGGACCACTCGGCGTTAGAGGCGATCGACGCCTTGGCACTGAAATACAAAGAAGCAGGTAAAACTCTGCATCTGGTTCACCTCAGCCCCGATTGCCAGCTCCTGCTCAAGAACGCGAAAGACCTTGTGGAAGTCAACTTGATTGAAGACCCGCATTACGGTGTCGTTGTTGATTATTCAGAGCATGTGAAAGAATAATTTCTTGATAGACGCACGTAAAAATCTTGTATAGTTAAGAGAGTTCTTCTTTAGGGCCTGTAGCTCAGCTGGTTAGAGCAGTCCGCTCATAACGGATTGGTCGGGGGTTCAAGTCCCTCCGGGCCCACCATTTTTTCTTAATACGCTGATTTTCGATCAAATACGTTTTTATCTTTACGGATAGATAGATGCATAAGCACCTATAAGCGCATCGACGACACCGTCAAAGACTTTGATTTCGTTTTTAAACGCATCAGAGAGAACATAATCTCTTATCCCTACTCTTTGTTCCTGATCAAACAGAGCCTTGTTGGCCTTTACTTGCGCATCAAGGTCTATGACGCTTCGGTCATCACCCATTTTCCACATGCGGGCAATTTCGGTAAGTGCAATAAACTCTTTAGGTGTAAACATAAGCTGGGTTTCATCGCCACCAAACATCTCAATGGCGGCGTGCACATCTTCTACATCTGTGAGGGCGGTCGAAACCTCAATAACACCTTTGAGCGGGTGATTAGAATCCGAGAACTGATCTATCTCCAGAGTTGTCTGCAGCCATTTGATAATGAGCTGCTTCTCATCGTGTGAGAACTCTCCGATAATAACATCATTCGCTCTCCCTGTTTCCGATGCTTCGCGAATAAAATTCATGACCGGGATCTCCTTAACGCTGCTGAGCCGTGTATTTTTTCTGATCATTCAACGACACCGCAAACATTGCAGCGACGGTTATCACAAACACGACCCACCAGCTTTGCCACATGCCGAATGCAACGCTCGCGATAAATACCAATACTGTAAGTGCTGCGAATGCGGTCTTGCGGATATGCACGTCCGTTACTTTATAGATAGCGCGTATTAAGGCGCCTATCCCCAGCAAGGCGACTGCTATCCCGAGAGCACCAAGTTCAATCCATATTTGAAGGATAAAGCTGTGTGGGTGCATTGGGTTCACTTCAGGAAGGAAGACCTTGCGTGAATCGAAACCGTCAAATTCACGGGTGAATTCTAGCCCGTGACCTATGAACGGCGATTCCCAGATCTGGCGACTGACATAGTCCCAAATCTCTAAGCGATGTGCTGCATATGCCTGTTGCATCATAGGCAATTGCTGAACGTCTTGCGCCAGAGAATTATAAAGTTCCGGTGCTATGAATGGTTTTACGATCATGCCCGCTGCGACAAAAACAAAAGCGACGATCCATGCCCAACGGTACTTATGCGGGAATACCGCATAAGTTAGGACAGCGAGCATGAGACCGATTTGTGTTGCCTGACTTTGTATAACGAACAACATGGCTACAATCGGCACAAACCAAACCAGGTTTTTAAATGACGGTCCGGACGGATGAAGCATAAAGGCACACAAGGACATGACCATGATGACGATCGAGCCTTTGTTATAGACAGCCGTACTATAGAGCATGCTATCCAGCTCCCCTCTAATCAGCCTGTATAAAAACCCTTCAGCCATAATATCGATTGTTAAAAATACTGCGGATAAGGAACATGAAACTAAGGTGAATTGCATCAATCGTGAGATGTTGATTGAGGAGCGAGCTGCAATAACTACACTTAAAAACAATAGAGAAAACGGAATTAAAGCTGACAGCTTAGTAATTCTGACTAAGGCCTCGTCTGGATACAGCGCCCATGCGGCACTCATCCATATCAGGAGTAATGTTGCTAAGGTATAAAACCACAAAAACTTTGGAAAAACAGGCTTTGTTTGTGAGGAAAACCACAAAGACACAGTCCCCAAAAGCCCACAAACAGGAACAAAAAAAGCCAGCGCTTTTGGCGTTAAAACACCCAAAAAGGGTGTGAAAATGAAAGGTGCGAAAACAAAAAACGTAAGCAAGCGACTGGCAACGCCGTGCTGCTGTGAACCAGATGCGTCGGCGTCAGTCATTGTTAAACCTTAAGTGTCGAGGAAGCTGCGCAACTTGCGTGAACGGCTCGGGTGTTTCAACTTACGCAAAGCCTTCGCTTCGATCTGACGTATACGCTCACGGGTAACGTTGAATTGCTGACCGACTTCTTCGAGCGTGTGGTCGGTGTTCATGCCGATACCGAAACGCATACGAAGCACGCGTTCTTCACGTGGTGTCAAAGAGGCCAGAACGCGGGTTGTCGTTTCGCGCAGGTTCGAGTGGATCGCGCTGTCGATTGGAGCAACAGCGTTTTTATCCTCGATAAAGTCGCCCAGTGAACTGTCTTCCTCATCACCGATCGGCGTCTCAAGGGAGACAGGTTCTTTTGCGATTTTCAAAACCTTACGAACTTTATCTAAAGGCATATGCAAGCGCTCTGACAGTTCTTCAGGTGTTGGTTCACGTCCGATTTCGTGCATCATTTGGCGGGATGTACGAACCAACTTGTTGATCGTTTCGATCATGTGAACCGGAATACGGATTGTGCGAGCCTGGTCAGCGATAGAACGAGTAATCGCCTGACGGATCCACCATGTCGCATAGGTCGAGAATTTATAGCCGCGGCGGTATTCGAATTTATCAACCGCCTTCATCAAACCGATATTCCCTTCCTGAATGAGGTCGAGGAACTGTAG
>CAZLTT010000016.1:25337-27512 GCA_964562515.1 uncultured Micavibrio sp. | reverse complement strand
GGTCGGGTCATGCATTTGGAAAAAGAATTCGAGCAGCTCTGCAAAGTCAGTGGTATCGGGGTCGTACTCAACCTCGATCGCCTCGGCATGGCCTGAAGAACCCGTTTTAACAATGGTGTAATCTGGGTTTTTGATTGTGCCGCCCGTATAGCCGACGCGCGTGCCAACCACACCGTTTTGCTTGCGGAACAAATCTTCCATGCCCCAGAAACATCCACCTGCCAATATTGCTTTCTTTGTGCTCATAATTCTAAATTCGCTTTGTCTTTAAATGCGTTACTTCTCATCAAATAAGTCGGCTAACTGGTCGATCAAGGCTTTCGCGAGTTGATCCGCGTCCTGAATCGTCATCGCCTTTTTGTAATAGCGGGTGACATCGTGGCCGATCCCGATCGCGGTCAGCTCGACATTCGACTTGTTTTCAATCCATGTGATCACGTTGCGTAAATCCGCCTCAAGGAAATTCGACGGGTTCACCGACAATGTTGAATCATCAACGGGTGCGCCATCCGAAATCACCATGATAATCTTGCGTGCCTCGCCGCGTTTGACCAGACGGTTATGCGCCCAGACGAGGGCTTCACCGTCGATATTTTCCTTCAAAACGCCTTCTTTCAGCATCAGGCCGAGGTTTTTACGCGTGCGGCGCATCGGCGCATCGGCGGCTTTGTAGATAATGTGGCGGACATCATTCAAACGGCCCGGATTTTCGGGGCGGCCTTGCTGCATCCATAGGTCGCGGGACTTTCCGCCTTTCCATGCGCGGGTGGTAAAGCCGAGGATTTCAACCTTCACGCCGCAACGTTCCAAAGTGCGGGAGATTATATCCGCACTCATCGCGGCGAGAGCAATCGGACGACCGCGCATTGATCCGGAGTTATCGATCAGCAAGGTCACAACCGTATCGCGAAACTCTGTTTCTTTTTCCGCCTTATAGGACAGCGGAATATTCGGGTCGGCAATGATGCGCGCGAGGCGGGTCGGGTCTAGAATGCCTTCTTCAAGACCGAATTCCCATGAGCGCCTTTGCTGCGCCATCACTTTTCGCTGCAGACGGTTGGCGAGCTTGGTGATAACGGATTGGTGGCTGCCGAGCTGTTGGTCAAGCACACTGCGCAGGCGGGTAAGCTCGGAAGGCTCGGCAAGTTCATCGGCATTGATCTCTTCATCAAACTGATCGGTGAAAACCATGTAGCGGCTATCAGGTCCGTCGAGGAATTCCTCTGAACGCTGCCGGAACGGGTTGCCTTCATCCTCGCCATATGCGTCCGCACCGTCTTCGCCCATGCCGTCATCTTCAAATGACGCATCCATGTGCTCTTCGTCTTCACCTTCGAAGACATCATCCATGCCGACCTGACCTTGTGACATTTCGCTAGCTTGGTCGTCAGTTGTGTCGTCCTGCTCGTCGTCGTTTTCACCTTCGGATTGACCGTCGTCGTCATGTTGATCTTCGTCCGTATGGTCGCCTTCGACCTCATCAATCGGCATATCGAGCGATTTGATCAACCGCTTTGCCCAATCCGCAAAGGCGGCCTGATCGTTCAACACATGTTTCAGGCTCTCGAAATTCGCGTCTTTAAGCTGTGTGTCTATGATAGGTTTCCACAACTGCATGAGTTTTTGTGCGGATGGCGGGGGCTCTTCCCCTGTCAGCATCACGCGGGAGATAACGTGCAAAGCTTCGCCGAGGTCGACTTGCTCGCGGTTGCTCAAATTCTGAAAGCCTGCGCGCTTGCATTTCTCTTCCAGAACGGCCGTCAGGTTCGCACCAACCCCTTTCATTTCCTGATAACCGATCGCTTCGCAGCGGGCTTGTTCCAAAGCCTCAAAGGCCTGAAGAGCACGTGGATCACGCGGTGCGATCTGCTGATGCAGCTTTTCGTTATGATGGGCAAGGTAAAGCGCCTGAACATCGGCGCAGCCACGCAGTAGGCGTTTTTCGGCAGGCGGCATGTTATGGCCGGGTGCGGGCAGGCGCGGCTTTCCTGTTGGTGACAGGCGGCCCGTCGGCGTTTCCGCCGCCGAATATGTGACTTCCAATTCCTTATTCCCCGCGATGGTGCGCATCACGGCAGATGTAGATTGTTTAAAAGTCTCTGAGTTCTGGTCAGTCATGGTTCATCTTTTCGGGCATACATTGAGAACACAATCTGCGGCGTTTCACCAAATGTG
>CAZLTT010000016.1:8506-25237 GCA_964562515.1 uncultured Micavibrio sp. | reverse complement strand
AAGCGGGACGCATATTCGCGGTTCATATACTCGCTGATCTGAATAACCAATCCTGTCGTGTTGTATTCAATGTAAAAACTCGACCCTTCAGGCGTTTCAGCGATTTTCTGGGCAATCACGTTGTTGTCTACATAAGTATGATTGAAAGTCAGGCTACCCCTGATAACGAAAACACTGCCTGCGATCAGCAGCATTGCGATGTCGAAATAGAATATCCTCTTCAATCTGGGTTTTGCGTCGAAAGGCAAAATCGCGTAGATGCTGCATATCATCACGGGTATAAGCACAGACAGGTAAGGCAGCAGGTGATACCGAAAGCCTTTATGTTGCACCAGATAGGGGATAAGTAGCAGGCCCGCGATAACACCGAAGAGCATCAAAAAAGTTCTGAGTGTTTGATCACTCTTTATCCGTGATACGAAGAACAGACCTAACGCCGCAACGCCCAGACCAATGCAAAAGTAAACCAGTGTAGAGGCGTTTGAAAACTCACTGGCATATAGGTCCATAGCGGCAGGAAGAATGACCGAAACGAAATCCGGAAATACGAGCAAAACGACAGCGATGTAGGACAGGGTCGCGAGCGCAAGCACGATAAAATCACTATCCAAAACCAACTTCAGGGTTCTGGTTTTAATAAGCCGATGTACGAGCACAGCAGTCGGGATCAGACCGTAATGCGGTTTAATCAGAATAAACGGGCTCACGAGAATAAATGTCAAAAGACGAAAGGGGCTGTTCGGTTTATGGCCGAATGTAATGCTGAGCTGCCCGAGCACAAAAGGCAGCAGCATAATCGCAAGCATGTGGTCGCGCTGCCCGTAATCGAAACTGCTCAGGCATGTCACAACAAAGAAGAAGCCGAGCAGGAAGAGGGATTTGATGATTGGCGGTATGTCCCAAAAGCGCAGGAAATAGCGGCTGCTGAAAAATGAGAACACGGTCAGGGTAAGCACGAAAATGTTCAGCGCCGTCCAACTGCTCAGCCCCAATTGTTTAAGCAAAGCCACGGGCAGATAGATCAAAACGCTGAGCGGTGGGTTGGTTTCGAAAAAATATTCAACCATGCTCTGCCCGCGCAGAAAGTGCTCGGCCGCTTGCGTCAGCCACGCAACGTCAGCTCCGATACGGATTTGAAAAAGCAGTACAAGCCATAATGTGAAAAATCCCACAAGCCCGATGATTGCGCCTGTGGTTTTGCGGTCTTCGACCATATGGTGACTTTCCGTTTTTTAAGAAACAGCGACGTTCCGGATTGCGCTTTCCGGCAATTCAACATCGAAGCAGCGCTGGTAATATTCGGCGATGATCGGACGTTCGGCTTCGTCACATTTATTCATGAATGACATGATGAATGCGAGATCACGGTCGCCGTTGAAAATATCTGTGTTTTCGATCCACGCCAAAACGGTACGCGGACTCATCAGTGTAGAAAGATCTCCGTTGATGAAACCCTCACGGGTCAGATCGGCCATACGCACCATTTTGTCGACCATATCGCGACCCGCATCGTCTTGCAGGTCAGGGAATTTCGCCAACATAATATTCATCTCATCGTCATGCGGCAGATAGTTCAGCTGCACGACCATATTCCAACGGTCCATCTGACCTTGGTTGATCTGGTGTGTTCCATGGTAAAGACCCGTTGTATCACCCAGACCGACAGTGTTCGCCGTCGCAAACAGGCGGAAAGCAGGGTGGGGGCGAATAATGCGGTTCTGGTCGAGCAGTGTCAGTTTGCCTTCTGCCTCCAGAACGCGTTGGATAACGAACATCACATCGGGGCGGCCCGCGTCATATTCATCAAATACAAGCGCGACAGGGTTTTGAATGGACCATGGCAACAAACCTTCTTTCCATTCTGTAACCTGTTTCCCTTCCTTTAGGACGATCGTATCCTTACCGATCAAATCGACACGGGAAACGTGAGAGTCGAGGTTGATACGCACACACGGCCAGTTAAGGCGCGCGGCTACTTGCTCAATATGAGTTGATTTACCCGTACCGTGATACCCTTGGATCATCACGCGGCGGTTATGCGCAAAGCCGGCCAGAATTGCCAAAGTTGTGTCATTATCGAACTGGTATGTTTTGTCGACAGCAGGGACGTTGGGGCTGTCTTCACTAAAGCCCGGTACTTCCCAGTCCAAATCAAGGCCAAAGGTTTCGCGCACATTCACTTTTCTATCGGGAATGGTCGAATATTTGCCTTCTTTTGCCTTAATGGTGGTGATGTCAAAAGACATACCGCCAGCTTCTTTTTCTTTGTCGAGTTCTTCTACGGATTCCATAATTTTACTTAGGTTCTTTCGGGGAGGTCTTCAAATTTTTCATAGGCCAGTTTGAGTATGGTATACGCCATATTGATCTGTTTGAGAAGCTCTTCTGCCTTTCTGTCATTCTGGTTAAGGTCAGGGTGATACTTCTTGGCCAGCTCTTTATATTTCTTTTTGATAACGGGTAGTGTGACCGGAGGCTCCAGTCCCATGATCGCAAGCGCTTCATACTCAGGTGTTTGTACGGATGTATATTGTGACTTGCGCTCGAACTCTTCCGCTTTTGGTGGCTCTTCTTCTGTGAAGTTATAGGTTTGCCATGCTTTACGGTACAGCTCGTCAGCATCTTTGCCGTTCACGCCGTATTGCCATGTCGGACGGTCGCCATAAAGACTTTTAAGCATATGTTCCTGAACTTCAGTGTCGGCCATGCCTTCGAAGAAATTCCATGCTTTGTTATATTCCCGCACATGTTCCTGACAGAACCAGTAATGGTCAGATAAAGACCGATCCTTTGGTGCGCGAAAATCACCTTCCTCCGGACAACCCGGCATTTCACATTGCTGCGTCCGGCAGTGCTCTCGTCCGCTGTCGAATTCAGGTGAGTTAGGTTTTAAGTTAATTTTCGGCATATATCCGTATGGATTAAGTTTTTAAACGATCTTATTTAATGTTAGCGTTTTTTGCGGTTTTAGACCAATAAAACGGCATCTCCTAGAACTTACCATATGGGACTTTTACATGGATATTGAAGAGTATATTCGCAAACAAATCACAGAACATTTAAACCCCTCGCACCTAGAGGTCGTAAATGAGAGCCATCTGCATATCGGACATGCCGGTGATGACGGCTCCGGACAAACGCACTTTAAAGTTGTGGTGGTTTCTGGTAAATTCGATGGTATGCAAACTCTTCAACGCCACCGTTTGGTGAACGACATTGTTTCTGATAGTTTTAACAATGGTTTGCATGCGTTATCGTTGGACTTAAAAGCCGAAAAATAATTGCTTTTTTAGCAATTATACAACTTAAGATTGTTTTCGGTGTATACTTAAGGCTATAGATAGTGCATACATTTATAACAGCATATAGTTGTGGGGGATTTTAAAATGACTGAATTTAATGAAAATAATTCTAATGAAGCATGCACAACAAAGAGCACACTCGTAAGCCGTAACATCACAATTCTTGGTCGGCGCACGTCTGTTAGATTAGAGCCTGAAATGTGGATGGCCCTAAAAGAAATTGCAAAACGCGAAAGGTGTAGCATTCACGACATATGCGGGTTGATAAGTCTCAGAAAGAACGAAAAAACGTCGCTGACTGCCGCAATCCGGGTGTTCTTGATGCTTTATTTTCGCGCCTCGAGTACGGAAGAAGGGCATGTCAGTGCAGGGCACGGAAGCTTTGAGACAATGAAACAGCGCGCGAAAATCGCACCGCATGTTCAGTTCAAACATTTTCCTAAAAATGAAGGTTTTCAGAACGTCAGCCGAAGCCCGCATCCGGCTCGTTACTACGAAACAATGAAGAGCTTCAGCGAAAAGCGGGTAAATTAGAGATTGCGGCCGCAGGCGATGTATTTTTCGCGACGGGCCTTAATCAATTCCTGACCGTTCCAAGGTGTTAATGCCTTGAGACCTGCTTCGACCTGTTGTCCTACTGCGGCAACAGTATCTTCCTTGTGGCGGTGCGCACCCCCCATAGGCTCTGCAATGATGCCGTCTATCAATTTCAACTGATAGAGGTCCTGAGCGGTAAGCTTAAGGGCCGTCGCAGCATCTTCTGCATAGTCACCGCTGCGCCATAGAATAGAGGCGCATCCTTCGGGGGAAATAACAGAATAAATGGAATGCTCCAACATATAGACTTTGTCGGCTACGGCGATGGCAATGGCACCACCGGAACCGCCTTCACCGACGATAGTGGAGATGATCGGCACATCGGTCCGTAAACATTGCTCGATAGATTTGGCAATAGCTTCGGACTGTCCGCGTTCTTCCGCACCCATACCCGGATAAGCACCGGCGGTGTCGACAAAAGTCAGCACAGGGAGTTGGAATTGCGAAGCCATCTTCATTAGGCGTTGTGCTTTACGATAGCCTTCCGGTCTGGCCATCCCGAAGTTGTGATGGATACGGGTTTCGGTGTCGTTACCTTTTTCGTGGCCCATAACGACGCAAGCTTGCCCTTTAAAGCGGCCAATACCGCCAAGCAATGCATTATCTTCGGCAAAGTTACGATCACCCGCCAATGGCGCGAAGTCGGTAATCAAAAGCTCAAGATAGTCTTTCAGGTGAGGACGCTCTTGGTGGCGTGCGACTTGTACTTTCTGAGCAGGGGACAGCTTCGAGTAAGCCTGTTGAAGCAGCTTGTTGGCTTTATCCTGCATACGCTTAATTTCATCGCCAATGTTAACTTCGCTATCACTGCTGACGTGACGAAGTTCCGCGATCTTGGCTTCCAGTTCCAGAATTGGTTTTTCGAAATCAAGCTGACTCATAAGTATCTCTTGTGATTGTGAACAGTAGAGTGGTGATAGCAAAAAGGGCGGCTCTGTTCAATGGTCCATAACCAACAACTAAATGGACCAAAAAGAGCGCCGCCCTTAAATCTTAATAAGGCTGTTTAGTTTGTGCCTGTTTTCTTCTCGTCTTTAGCAAGCGGGTGCTTGTCTTTGACAGTCTTTTTCAACTTGTCACCGACGATGTGCGTGTAGATTTGTGTCGTTGCAATGTCAGCGTGACCGAGCATTTTCTGAACGGAACGCAAGTCTGCACCACGGCTAAGCAGGTGAGTTGCAAATGCGTGACGAAGGATGTGCGGGCTAACGCGGTCTTCATCAACTTCGGCCTCACGAGCCAAGTCTTTAAGAAGTTGTGCAAAACGCTGACGTGTCAGGTGACCACTATCGGATGTACGTGATGGGAATACCCATTTTTCCTGATTAGAGGCGTTTTCCGCGCCGATGAAGCGCTTGCGGATATTGAGGTAATCTTCAACAGATTTTTGTGCAGGATCTGACAATGGAACCATGCGCTCACGTCCGGCTTTACCGGCCACTGTTACGAACTGGAAGTCCTCGCTGATGGCTGACATAGGCAAACCAACAAGTTCAGAGACACGAAGGCCTGTTGCATAAAGCATTTCAAGCAAGCAAACCAAACGCACACTTTCAGGAGTGCCGGGCTCTGCCGCTGTTGTAATCAACTGGTTAACTTCGGCTTCGCTCAATGTTTTTGGCAAAGTACGGCCTTGCTTCGGGCTTTCGATAGTCGAAGTAGGGTCGTCGCTACGCATGCCTTCAGAAACCATGAAGCGGTAGAATTGACGAAGAGCGGACAAGCGGCGTGCAACTGTGCGAACCGCGATCTTGGCTTTGTTATCGCCCTTTGTGTGAGTTTTTTCGCTCAAGTTCTTAAGATAAGCTTTCAGATTGTCTGTCGTAGCTTTATCAATATCTGTGTTTTGCTCTTTGCGAAGGTACAAGCTGACATCCGCGAGATCACGCCAGTAAGCTTGACGTGTGTTCAATGCGGCACCACGCTCTGTGGTTAGCATATCAAGAAATGCATCCACTGATGGGTGCAAATCTGGTTTAGGCATTGCTGGGCGACCTGGACGTGCCATAGTTTTCTCCTTAAATTCCTGTTTAGCCGTTTTTTATCGGCTTTTTCCTTTGCTTCGCGAACTTCTTACAGCGCATTTGTCACGGCTCCCCGTTTAAAACCGTATGCTCTGCAAAACGCAGCGTGTTTAGCAAAAACACGAAGCAAATCTGTAAAATAGCTAAACATGCATTACATAATACGCAGAACTCGGTTCAGTCAAGCTTTTTCATAAATTTTCTACCATTTGTACGTGGAGTACATAAAATAAACATTATTTTCTATAATATCGGTAAAAATCAGTCCAAATACTGGTCTTGGGGGAGGGTAATTGTCACTTCTTCGCGCTCAATATCGGGCGTATATAACAATGAGAATGCTGTGCCGCCTATAAGAAGAATCGCGATAAGGCTGAAGAGGAGGAAGAGAAGTTTTGGCATAGCAGGTGTTTGCGCTTTCTTTATTTATCATTCGAAGTATGCAAAACATAAAGCGGTCATGACCGAGGTTCAATGAAAAACAAACACTGATGACAGCCAAAGAAAACATAGAGAGTGTTAAATCCCTTCTAAATCAACCGATTGCACTGATCGGAATGATGGGCGCGGGCAAAAGCTTTTTGGGGAAAGCTCTTGCGAACTCGCTATCGCTCGATTTTGTGGATAGTGATGAGCTTATCGAAGCAAGAGCGGGCATAACGACCTCTGAGATCTTCGAGCATTACGGTGAAGAGAAGTTTCGCGACACTGAACGGAAAGTGATTGAAGAAGTGTGCCAACGCGGGGTGGTTGTTTTATCAACCGGCGGCGGTGCACCAACCAACGCCCAGACATGGGAGACACTTAAAAGCCAGTATCTATGTGTATGGTTGAACGCCGATCTGGAATTGATGTGGAGCCGTGTCAGCAAGTCGCAAACCCGCCCCTTGCTAAAGACGGCTGACCCTAAGGGCACGCTCAAGAATTTGCTGGATGATCGTAAACCGCTGTATCAACAGGCCCATATCGAAGTGAAAATCAATGCACGCAACGCACGTACAGCGGAAAAACGCATCATAAAAGCATTGTACGAGTATCTGAATACAGATAATGTTTGAGCCCGAATAAACGAAGCGATTTCATGGAAACGAAAATTGTCACAATAGATTTGGATACACGCAGTTACGATATTTATATCGGTAATTCGCTGTTGTTCCGCATGAACGATTTCTTGCCCGACGAAATGGCAGGAAAGTCGGTCTTTATTGTGACTGACACAAATGTAGAACCATACGCGCAGCGTATCCATACATTGTTAAGTGAGGGGGAGGCGCGTTCTTGCGCAATCCACACGCTGCCTGCGGGTGAGGCGACAAAGTCTTTTCAACGTCTGGAAGAGGTCTGCGGATGGATGCTCGAAAACGGCTTGAACCGCGACAGTGTTGTTATCGCTGTCGGTGGCGGAGTCATTGGTGATTTGGCTGGTTTCTGCTCATCTGTTGTTATGCGCGGTGTATCCTTTGTTCAAGTTCCCACCACACTGCTTTCGCAGGTAGATAGCTCTGTGGGCGGAAAAACGGGAATAAATACGCGGCAGGGCAAAAATCTGGTCGGCAGCTTTTATCAACCTTCTGCGGTTGTCGCGGATATTGAAACACTCCAAACATTACCGCAACGTGAATTGCTTGCTGGGTATGCGGAAGTCCTGAAATATGGACTGATTCAGGACGCGGGCTTCTTTAAATGGCTGGAACAAAACGGCGAGCGGGTCATAGCTCTCGAAGACGAGGCTGTTGCACACGCGATCGAGGTAAGCTGTCGCGCGAAAGCTACGACTGTCGAAGCGGATGAAACGGAGCAGGGGCGCCGCGCCTTGCTGAATTTCGGCCATACATTCGGCCATGCGCTCGAAGCGGAAGCAGGCTACGACGGAACTCTATTGCATGGAGAGGCAATCTCTATCGGTATGATCATGGCAATGGACTTATCCGTGCGTATGAATTTATGCAGCGAAGACGATTTTATCCGTTTGGAAGAGCATCTTGTGAAGGTCGGGTTGCCGACACGCGCTTCTTTGGTCGATGGCTTAACAACCAATGTTGATCGCTTGATCAAGATCATGCAGCGCGACAAGAAGGTAAAGAACGGGAAGATGGTATTCATTGTCGCAAATGCAATTGGCGACGCCTTCATAAGTAGCGATGTCCCGGAAGATTTGGTTCGGGATGTGATTATTCATTCTTTAGGCGGTGAAACTAAAGGACAGGCAGGAATTAAGGATCGATGGCTTTCGGCATTCTCCTCTCAATCATAGCAATTATTGTTTTATTGCTGTTGTCGGCGTTTTTCTCGGGTTCTGAAACGGCTCTGACGGCCGCCTCACGCGTGCGCATGCATACGAAGGAAAAGGACGGAGATCAGCGTGCCCGTATGGTCAACCGGATTCGCGAGAAGAAAGATCGCATGATTGGCGCTCTTCTTCTTGGTAACAATCTGGTCAATATTCTGGCTTCTGCGCTGGCGACAAGCGTGTTGATCAAAATGTTCGGCGAGGCCGGTGTTGTGTATGCCACATTGGTTATGACCATGCTGGTTCTGATTTTTGCCGAGGTCTTACCCAAAACATATGCTCTTCATCACGCCGAACCGATGGCAATGCGTATTGCACCGATTATCCGTTTGGTGATTTTCATTTTTGCACCCATTACCGAAACCGTGACATGGATCGTGCGGAAGGTTTTACGTTTGTTCGGCATTGATATCTCCAAAGTCGGAGCGGGTTCTCATCTGGAATTGCTTCGCGGCGCGATCAGTATGCATGAAGGGCCGGAGCAGGAAACGCAGGAGCAGCGCGCGATGCTGCTCTCTATCCTCGATCTGGCGGATGTCGATGTGGAAGACATTATGATCCACCGTAAGAGCGTCGAGATGATCGATGCCGATGCAAAAATAGAAGAGATTGTCGAAGAAGTTCTGAGCAGCCCTTACACGCGTTTGCCCGTATGGAAAGACAACCCCGATAATATCGTCGGCGTTATTCATGCCAAGCTGCTACTTCGTGAAATGAATAAACATGAAGGCAAACTCTCTAAGATCGAGATGGATGACATCATGATGGAGCCGCGCTTTGTGCCCGAATCCACGACCCTTTACGATCAATTACAGGCTTTCCGTGAGAATAAAGAACACTTCGCCGTTGTCGTTGATGAATATGGCGCATTGATGGGGATTGTGACCCTCGAGGATATCTTGGAGGAAATCGTTGGAGAGATTGACGACGAACACGACGTGTCTTTCGCCGGTGTCCGCATTCTGAATGCCCGCCAGTATCTTGTCGACGGCACTGTGACAATCCGCGACCTCAACCGCGAATATGACTGGGGCTTACCGGATGAAGAATATTCAACATTGGCAGGATTGATTCTGTATGAATCTCAAACCATCCCTGAGGTTGGCCAAAGCTTCATGTTCCATGATTTCCGGTTTGATATCGTGCGCCGACAGCGCCACCAAATCACAAAGATCCGTGTTACGCCGCCTTTAGATGCGGCTGAATAGCATCGACATTGGCCTTAAGGTTGTCGGGGTTAATCGTGCCGACAATCGCCGCACTCGTCCCCGGATGACCGAAAGCGAATTTAAAAGCATCGTCGATATTGGCGTTGTGCCCACTCGATAAAACCTTCTTCAACAGAACGCCTTTATTGTGAGCGGCCGCGTAGTCCAGAACGGGCTTTTCATCCTGATAATCGGCCGTATACATCGCCATCACAGCATCCAGATGTTCAAGCGTCCGCAAGCCGCCATCAACGGTTTTCGTCGATGCACCGACCGCACGCACCAAACCGCGTTTTTTAAAATCAAGCAATGTCCCGATAATCTCATCAGACAGGTTTTCGACATCATTCCCGTCAGAGTGCAGCATAAAAACATCGATATAATCGGTCTGTAAGCGCTGTAGGCTGCGGGTTATGGATTTCTCGAAATGCTGCGGTGCAAAATTATATGCCGATTGGCCGTCTGTAAATTCTTCCCCCGCCTTGCCGACAATGACCCAATCTTCGCGCTGTCCTTGCAACAGCCGCCCTAAACGCTCTTCACTTAAACCATAAGCAGGCGCTGTATCGAGCATGTTAATGCCAAGATCCTTGGCGAGCGCCAAAAGGTCCGAAAGAAAAGCCTCATCGGGCAGCTCGAAACCTTGCGGGTACTTAACGCCTTGGTTACGCCCGAATTTCACCGTTCCCAAACCGAGCGGTGAAACCTCTATCCCTGTGTCGCCTAGCTGTCTTTTGTCCATGTCGCAGTATCCCAAGGCGCGTGTGTGTAATCAACCGTGGCCAGTTCGGAAAAGTCGCTTTCCGTCTTTGACGGCTCTATTCCGATTTTTTCGATCAGACGATCCGACAGCAGTGGCGCAAATGTCAGCTTGGTCGGCCAACAATAATGTACATTATTGACACTATGAATGGTCGGCGTGTCGGGCATCCACCCATCGGTTTTGGATTTACCCTCTACGCGGTCAATCGGCAGAACAGACCATTCCACATTCGACAGATCAACATCCGGCAAATATTTGGCAAAGCCTTTACGGGTTGCCTCGTAGACGTCTTCGGGTGATGCCTCTTTGGCCCGCTCGGCAACGCCGCCGCCTAAATACCATGCAAGCTTGCCGTCCGCAGTCTCGTGCGTGGTAATCGTTGCTACAGGCTTATCAGATGCACCGACAAGATGTGCATAGAGCTTGTATGGAGCGGGTTTGAGCAGCCCCATGAGGAGGGGGCGTTTTTGGGTCTCTAATCCATCGTTATGCTGCGCCTGCGAAGCTAAAATGGCGTTGGAAGCCGCAGCTGTGACAATAATTTGCTGCGGATAAATTTCATGTCGTTCAAGGAAGCCTAACGGGTCCTCGGGCGTATCAATTTTGCGAATGCAGTCCTTGTAAGGTTCGGCCAATGCACGGATAACACTGGCGATATCCAGAACAGGCTCGTCCATGAACACGACACTACCCTTGAACCCACTTTCTTTAATCTCATCGGGCCATTGCTCTTTCGGGACTTCGTGAACGTTGTTACCAAGGGCTTGTTTTGTGACCAACTTCACCAAACCACCCATAAAGCCTTTGGGGATCAGTAGATATTGGGATTCGGCATTCATGCGCGCGGCTGAAAGGTCAACATCCCCATCGCCGTTCAGAGCCGCCCGCCACAAGTCGGGCATCGCGCTGATATTCTGTGCGAGATTATTGATCTTGCCCGCAAAGGCGTATTTGAGGCCGGAATGAATAATCCCCTGACTGGCAATAGTCTGCCCGCACCCGATTGCTTCGGATTCAAGCAGCAAAACGTCATAGCCCATCTTTTTGAAACGATGGAACGCCCACAAGCCCGCAATGCCTGCGCCGATAATCGCGATATCTATGTGTTTTGCAGCCATGACCGTATTACTTCTATCTGCTCGGGAATCATAAGGGAGGGCACATGACCGCATCCTTCAAAAACCTGTAAGTCATAATCTGGCCCGTTTGCACGCATCCTGTCCAGAATATCTGTGGTCAGCAACATTGACTGTGCCCCTTGAATAACCAAAGTCGGGCAGGTGATATTTGACCATAACGGCCAGAGATCAACGTCGCCAATCGGAGAGGTTTCAAAAACGCGGGCGATTTGCGGGTCATAAGCGTAGGACAGCAAGCCGTCTTCACGAACGCGGTGATTATGTTTGGCCATATGCTGCCAATGAATGTCGTCCAATGGCCCCCATGTCATACCGCGTGTAGCGCGCATACGGGCCTCAAGCTCTTCGATATCTTTGAACGTATATTCAACCTTGATGACCTCATAGATGAAATCGAGCGCCGATTGCGGAACTGTCGGACCGATATCGTTCAGGATCAGTTTCTTGATCGGGGAGTTTTCAGACCCTGCGATACGCATTCCAAGCAACCCGCCGAGTGATATCCCGATCCAATCAACGTTCTTCAAACCAAGATGCTGAAGAAGTGTGTGCAAGTCCGCAACATACTGATCGTAATTATACCCCAGAGGGTCATCCAGAAAATCGCTACGCCCACGACCGGCAAGGTCAATCGCTATAACGCGATGGCCATGTTGAACAAGGTCTTCGGCCAAAAAGTCAAAATCAAAACCGTTTCCGGTCAGGCCATGAACACCGATAATCGGATTCGCGCCCTCATCGCCCCAATCGCTATAGACCAGAGTATGGCCCTGTTCGTTCTGGAAGCTGTGTTCTTTGAACGGCATGGAAACGCCCTTAGGCTTGTTGCGAGATTCTACCGTGGCAATGTTTGTACTTTTTACCGGACCCACAAGGGCAGGGGGCGTTACGCTGAACCTTACCCCATGTGGTTGGGTCGTCTTTGTCAAAAGCGCGTGCAGATTGCGGCATAGCTTGAACATTGCTTTGCTGTGCACTTTGTTTTTGTGTAGTGCCCGTACCCATCAAAGCAGGATCATGGCGGGTTTCATGCGTTTCCTGCTCTTCATGCTCCAGCATGTCGGTAATGCGTTTGTTGCCTTCGAGGTTAATTTCGACGAGGCACAAAGTCTGCGTGATGGTTTCATTCATCATGCCCAGCATATTCTCAAAAGCACCGAATGCTTCGGTTTTATATTCGTTGAGTGGGTCTTTCTGACCGAATGCACGCAAATTAATACCCTGACGGACATGGTCGAGGTTCAGCAGGTGCTCTTTCCAAAGTTGGTCTAACAGCTGCAGCACGATTGATTTTTCAAGCTGACGCCAGATATTCGCACCGTATTGTGCGACCTTACCGGCCATCTTCTTGTCTGACTCATCGATAATGCGCTCAAGAATTTCGTTATCCGCGATGCCTTCTTCCTGTGCCCATTTCTGAACAGGAAGGTCGAGGCCGAGTACGCGTTGGCATTCCGTATGCAGGGAATCAACATCCCATTGCTCGGGATAGCTGCCCGGCGGGATAGTGGAGGTCACGGTATCCTCAATAACCTGATGACGCATATCTTCGACGAGCTCTTCAATGCTGTCGGAGTCCATGATCTCACGACGCTGCTCGTAAATCGCTTTACGTTGGTCATTCATGACATCATCGAATTTCAGCAGGTTCTTACGAACGTCGAAATGCATGGATTCGACCTTCGCCTGTGCCCGTTCGAGCATTTTTGAAATCAACGGGTGTTCAAGCGCTTCGCCATCTTCAAGGCCGAGCTTGTCACTACCGAGCAACGCTTCCAACTTGTCGCCGGCAAAAATACGCATCAAATCATCTTCGACAGAAAGGAAGAACATCGATGCACCGGGGTCACCTTGACGACCGGAACGTCCACGCAGCTGGTTATCGATACGGCGGGATTCATGGCGCTCTGTACCAATGATATAAAGACCGCCTGCGTCCTTAACTTTTTGTTTGTCGACTTCGATCTCTTTTTCAATCTTCTCGATCGCTTTTTTATCCTTAACCGGATCTGCATCAGGACCGATCTCTTCTTCGATACGCATCTCGGCGTTACCGCCAAGCTTGATGTCTGTACCGCGACCCGCCATGTTGGTCGCAATCGTAACGGCGCCCGGACGCCCAGCCTGACCGACGATATAAGCTTCTTGCTCGTGGTGGCGTGCGTTCAAGACATGGTGCTTGATCTTTTCTTTCTTAAGACGCTTCGCGAGCCCTTCGGATTTTTCAATTGAGACTGTACCGACCAGAACAGGCTGTTCGCGTTCGTGACATTCTTTAATCAGCCCGACGATCGCATCTTCTTTTTGGTCGAGGTTTTTGTATATCTTATCGTCGTGGTCCTGACGCGCGACGGGAACATGCGTCGGAATAGAGACAACGCCAAGGTTGTAGATTTCGGCAAATTCAGCGGCTTCCGTCATCGCCGTACCGGTCATACCCGCAAGCTTGTCGTAGATACGGAAGTAATTCTGGAACGTAATCGAAGCTAATGTCTGGTTTTCATTCTGGATGTCCTGACCTTCTTTGGCTTCAATCGCCTGGTGCAAGCCCTCGGATAAACGACGGCCATCCATCATACGGCCGGTAAATTCGTCAATCAGAATGACCTTACCGTCTTTGACAATGTAGTCTTTTTCCGCGTGGAACAGTTTGTGCGCGCGCAACGCTTGGTTCACGTGGTGTACGAGCGAAATATTCTGAATATCGTACATGTTGCTGCCTGCTTCGAGCAGCCCGTGTTCAGCAAGTAGCTGTTCAACATGCTCTGTACCTTCGTCAGTCAGGGCAATTGTCTTGTGTTTTTCATCTTGCTCATAATCATCGGAAACCAATGAAGGGATAAGCTTATCCACTTTCGAATACAGCTCGGTATTGGAATCGGAAGGACCTGAGATAATCAGCGGAGTTCTGGCTTCATCAACCAGAATAGAGTCGACCTCGTCGACAATCGCGAAATGATGATCGCGTTGAACCATTTCTTTAAGGCTAAAGCGCATATTGTCGCGCAAGTAATCAAAGCCGAATTCGTTGTTCGTACCGTATGTGACATCGGCCGCGTATTCGCCTTTACGTTCGTTCGGGTTCTTTTCACCCGTAATACAACCGACAGACAGGCCCATGAATTTGTAGACCTCGCCCATCCATTCCGCGTCACGTGCAGCCAGATAGTCGTTGACGGTAACGACATGCACACCGCGTCCTGTTAACGCATTGAGGTAAACAGGCAGGGTCGCCACAAGTGTTTTACCCTCACCGGTTTTCATTTCGGCGATTTTTCCGTCGTTTAGGACGAGACCACCGATAAGCTGAACATCGTAGGGGCGAAGACCCAACGCACGCTTTGCACCTTCACGCACTGCCGCAAAAGCTTCATGCTTGATGCTATCCAAAGGCTCGCCGTTTTCCAGTCTTTGTTTGAAGTCGTTTGTCTGCGCTTGAAGCTCGGAATCACGCATTTTCTCGAATTTTTCTTCGAGCTCGTTAATAGGGACAATGTCTTTACGATAATTCTTTAATGCGCGCTCGTTTGACGAGCCGAAAATTTTAGTCGCTAGGCCTAGCAAATCTTAACTCCATATATATTTGCGTACATGATATAAGCCTTGTAATACCGCGCGTCAATTGAAGCCTTTATTACATTCAATATTTCGGGGTACAGAACGAGAATCCTTCGCTTGAAAAGGGGCGCCCCTTTCGTTAGTCTCCTCCCATTGAATTCATTCTGATAACGAAGGAAACGAACGTGATATCTAAAAACGTAGCCCCAAATACTGTGAACAAGACGGCTCAGCGCGGAAATGCGGTGATTGTCGTGTTGGTTGTTCTGCTTGTTATTGCTGTTGGCGCAATTGCCTATCTTTCAACGAAAATGGACAGCGGCAGCGGTGAAAGCGCTTCAGCTTCTTCATCTGTAGCTGCAGCAACAAATTCAGCTTCCGAAGGTGATCAGCAAACAGCACAGCAAGGCGATACGCCTCAGCCGGTCATCGAACCCGGTAACCCTGTAGTCGCTAAAGTCAGCGGTCAGGATGTCACACGTTTGGATGTTTTTAACTTCATTCAGACATTGCCTCCGCAAACCCGCCAATTGCCTGTAACGCAGCTTTTCCCGCTTGCGCTTGATCAGGTTGTTAACGCGAGCGTGATTAGCAAACAGGTCAGCGGTGTAAATCTGGATAACGATCCGGCAGTTAAAGAACAGCTTCAGGCCGCAAAATCACAAATTGTTCGCGGCGTATTTGTTCAGAAAGAGGTTGAAAAAGCCATTACTGCTGAGCGCATCAAGCAAGCCTATGATGGCTATGTCGCCGGTTTCCCGAAAATCCCGGAACTTAAAACACGTCACATCTTGGTCGAAGACGAAGCGACAGCAAAAGATCTGATCAAACAGTTGAAAGAGGGTGCAGATTTCGCAGCGTTGGCGAAAGAGCACTCCACAGACGCAACGAAGGATAACGGCGGCGATCTCGGTTACATTTCAAAGCAGGATCAGGTTATTCCCGAATTCCTTGAAACCGCGTTTGCTCTTGAGCCTGGCAGCATGACAGAAAAGCCACTGAAAACAGAATTTGGCTATCACATCATCGAAGTTACGGAAGCGCGTGACAGACCGCCTGCAACGCTCGAGCAAGCAACACCATTTATTTCGGCACAGCTGCGCGGTGTTGTTCTCAACGAATTGTTGAGCCAGTGGCGCGACAAGGCTGATGTAGAGGTTTTCGACATTAACGGTAAGCCGATCGAACCTGCTGCGGGTGATGAAACACCTGAAGAAGAGGCTGCCCCTGCTGAAGCGGAAGCTGCCCCTGAGAAAGCACCGGCTGAAAACAGCGCCGAATAAAATTTGATGATTTATTGAATAAAAGCCGTGTAACCGTATTGGTGCGCGGCTTTTTTTATGGAGTAAAAGATGAGCTGTGATATCGCCCTTCAAAACCCTAAACCGACCGCACCTGACTTGCCTATTGTTCTGGTCGCGGCGGGCGCGTTGATTAATGCGAACGGCGAAGTGCTGCTCGCACAGCGTCCTGAAGACAAATCGATGGGCGGTTTGTGGGAATTCCCCGGCGGTAAGGTCGATGAAGGTGAGACGCCGGAGTTTGCTCTGATGCGTGAGCTTGAAGAAGAGCTCGGTATAGAAACACGCCCCGGCTGCTATCACCCGATCGCATTCGCATCCCACACATATGATGATTTTCATTTGCTTATGCCTTTGTTTGCTTGCCGCAAATGGTTGGGCGAGCCGAAACTGATCGAACATCAGGCTTTTGCATGGGTAAAGCCTGTCGATATGCTCGATTACCCAATGCCCGAGGCTGATCTTCCGCTCGTGACAACCTTGCGCGATTTGCTGTAAAATCCACCGCATGTATTCATCGGTTTACGATTTCAAAAGCTTCTATAACTC
>CAZLTT010000016.1:5982-8406 GCA_964562515.1 uncultured Micavibrio sp. | reverse complement strand
TCGACACCATCCATAAATTGCTTATGACGATCGACATTGGTCAGCTGATAGACAAGTCCGGTCCAGTTTCCGACCATGCTGCGTGCGGTATCTGCCCAACTGTTATCTAGTAAAGCACGCATCTCCATCTCGCCAACGGCCCAGTTTTCCTCACCGCTTTCGGCTTTGCGGCGTATCTCCTTTACGCGCTCCAAAGCTTCACCATAGAAGAAGTTTTCGGGCGTTGGCGGGTAATTCGGACGGTTGCCGTCGAGATAGTTTTTCACCTCGCGCTTATATTCTTTGTACAAACTCACCATGTCGTATTCAGGGTGCCCTTGCAGCAAAACACGGCGGAACCCGTCGGGGCTAACCGCCATATGCACATGATCTTCAACATCGCTAACAAGGACTTTTAGGCCCGCATCTTCGAATTGTTGTCGTGTGATCTGATTATGACGGGAATGCGGAACATCAAAAACGGTGTTTACACCGCGCATAATCATGTGGGAGCGGTCCATAACGCGGTGTTTATATACACCCCATCGCTTATGCCCAACGGGTGTGCGCTTTTTATCGTACGCAAACTCCATAATCGCATGCGTAGCAAGGCAGGAGCTAAGCGTTGAAACAACGTTATCCCATGCCCAGTCCATAACATCTTGCAGAGGTTGCCAGAACTCGGCCTTTGTAAGGTCGGGGTCGCTGACATTCGCGCCCGTAATTATCAGTGCGTCCAGCCCGTCTTGCTGAAGCTGCTCAAACGTTTCGTAATACTGGCTGATATAGGCTTTGGCTTCATCACCGCGCTCTAGCTCGGGCAAGGTAAACGGGTGAACGTAAAACTGGGCAATCTTGTTGGATTCGCCGACGAGGCGGAAGAACTGCCTTTCGGTTGCCTGCAAAGCCGCATCCGGCATCATGTTCAGCAAACCAATATGCATTTCGCGAATTTCCTGACTCTGCGCACGATCGGCAGGCAGGACGGTGCGGCCTTCTTCTTTCAGGCGGTCAAAAGTCGGTAAGTCTTTATAGGCAACAAGAGGCATGCGCGAAATAAACCCTTTTCATCACTGCATATTGCTTTCTCATCATGCAGTCTGTATGTCTAGATACCGCATTTATGAGTATTAGAAACACGGCTCAAATGCAAAGGGTTAAGGCCAACAATGTTTGAGAAAATTACAATTATCGGAATGGGTTTGATCGGCTCCTCGCTTGCACGCGGGATTCGTCGGGCAAATCTGGCCAAAAAGCTGGTCGCTGCAGACGCGAATGAAGCCGTCTGCGAAACTGTGCGCCAGCTGGATATCGCCGATGTTGTCACGCACGATGTAGCCAAAAGTGTTATCGGCAGTGACCTTGTTGTGCTTGCTGTGCCTGTTGGCGCGATCAAGGATGTTGCAGAACAAATATGCTCTCTGATGGCTCCTAATGCCGTGCTTACGGATGTTTCCTCAGTAAAAAAAGCCGTTATTGATACCGTTGAGCCGCTATTGCCGGAAAGCGTCGACCTCGTTCCGGCTCACCCGATTGCGGGGACGGAACATTCAGGCCCTGAAGCGGGGTTTGCAGAATTGTTTGACGGTCGTTGGTGTATTTTAACGCCTACGGCAGACACACCGATTAAGGCTGTCGAAAAAGTCACTGCGTTCTGGGAAGGCTGCGGCGCGATGATTGAGCTTATGGATGCTGACCATCACGATTTGGTTTTGGGCATTACCTCACACTTGCCGCACCTGATTGCATACACAATTGTCGGTACGGCTGATGAACTGGAAGATGATATTAAATCAGAGGTTATCAAATATTCCGCCTCCGGTTTCCGTGGTTTCACACGTATCGCGGCCTCTGACCCTGTCATGTGGCGCGATGTATTTCTGAACAACCGCGAAGCCGTTCTAGAAATTCTACAGCGCTTTAACGAAGATCTGACAGCCATGCAGCGCGCTATTCGCCGCGGCGATGGTGAATATCTGCATGATGTATTTACGCGGACACGTGAAATCCGTCGTGAGATTATGGAGATGGGACCTGAGGGGTATCCAAACCCGTCTCAGATGCGCGTGTCGGATTCGCAAAAGAAGGCGGACGATTAGGCTGCCGTCTTGGTGGCTCGTTCAATTTTTCCGGTATTATAAATAATGGCAACGGACCGAGCTTCACGGTTTTTCCATGCTGGTGTAGTGGCACCTGAACCGTGCCTTGTTCATTCACGAAAAATTGTAATGCACCCTCGGCGAAGGATGCAGAGCGTTTATCAATAACTTCCGAAGTCAAAAGGCTGCTGATAAAGTCTTTGTGATTCTCCAGCGTTATTACCAAATCAGGCTTAGGGATTGGCTCTTGTTTCAAATCAACTGTGCCCGCAAGCCTCGCCAGAAATTCACCCTGTGCTAGCTCGCTGTCCGCTATGTTCAAAACCTGTCCGTCAGTGTTAACGAC
>CAZLTT010000016.1:0-5882 GCA_964562515.1 uncultured Micavibrio sp. | reverse complement strand
TTGATCTCTTCCGCGACATAAAACCACAAGGCGGAATAACCGATAAATAAAAGCGTAATTAAAGCAATTGCCCCGCCCAATATCCCTTTAAACATTGATTTCTCCTGTGCTTTTTCGCGCGCTTCATTCATCAAGCTTAAACTCGCAGGTTCGATGGTGTTTTCAAGTTTTTTCAGCAGCTCTTCACGGCTCAAGCCGGATTTGACGGGTGGAAAAAATTCAAAAACAACCGTACCGCTCGATTTGAAAAAACTATTCCGTGGCCAGAACATGCCCGCGTTCATCGCCATAGGGATGATATCGAGCTCCGTCGCTTCCTGAATGCGGGCAACGCCGACCTTATATGGTTTTTGTTCGGTCGTGGCGTCCGTGCTCACGCGCGTTCCTTGGGGGAATATAATGATCGGGCGGTTTTCTTGCTGAATACGGCGTGCGCCGGTTTGTATGGACTCAATTGCGGCATCCGGTGTGCTGCGGTCAATCGCGATCGGCCCGCTTTTTCGCAGATAAAGCCCCCATAACGGAATGTATAAGAGCTGTTTTTTGAGAATGATTGCAGGGTCTTTGAATAAGACATGCAGCTTCATTGTCTCATAAGCTGACTGATGCTTGGCGGCTACGATATAGGAGCCATCCTTGGGGAGATGCTCCGCACCTCTGATTTCGTATCGAAGGCCCAAAACAAAACGTTCGAGGAAGTGAACCGTATGCACGAACATATGCACCGTGCCCATAAAAAACTTACGCGGCAGAACAAGCGTAGGCAGCATGATGACGCACATCGCACCGACAATGATGTAGAAGCACAAATTAAATAGGATCGAACGGAAATAAGCCGGTTTCATAGGTTTTAAGTATCTGTGTGTTCAAATGCCCGTTGTGCCGAAAACAGCAACACAACTTTTCGATAAAGCCACTTGTGATACTCGGAAAAAATCAACTTGGCAAACCTCACCGACAAATAATCCAGATCCGGTTGCTTCAATGGATGCTCGAAAATATCAATTCCGGGTAATGCATGCGCAAGTTCGGTCTTGGCGCGTGGCATGTGATAATTGCCAGTAACAAGCCGGATAGAGGTGTATTCTTCCTCCGCAATCCACTCGCGCGTTTCTTCGGCGTTTTGGACTGTCGTTGTCGCTTTGTATCCCAAAGTCACGCAGCAAGGGGGGAGGGAACTGTCACCATTCCATAGAGACAAAATTTCTGCTTTTTTGACGTCCTCGTGAACGCCGCTGATAAACAGATGGGACGCACGCCCTTTGGCGAACAGCTTAAGGCCTTCCTCAACACGCTCCTTGCCGCCTGTCAAAACCACGATGGCATCCGTCGTTTCGTCATCACCTTGCGGTGACGCAGTGACCGCCACGATCGAAAAAGCCAGAAAACCCGCCATCCAAAGAACGACGATACAGGCGACAACGGCAATGGTGTTCTTAAAAATTTTCATGATGAGTATTTTTAGGGCATCTGCCCCAGTACACGCAAGACCGTAAAGCGTGCAGTGATCCATGCGATGAAACTGATCAGCAACGGAAGTGTGCCGAGCGCAATAATTTCGGTCGCTTTTAAAGTCAAGCCAGGCATGACGGGGTCATCGGAGCTGCCAACTAAAGACATGATACCGACAATTATCAAACCTGCGGCCAAGCCGAAAATACTGCCCTTGATCGTTAATATGACTGCATGCCGTTGTAACTGTTTGGTGATGTACATATCACTCGCGCCCATTAAATGCAGCAACTCGATATCGTCGCGGTGTTCCGCCATACGGGAACGAATAGCCCCCGCAATTGCCGTGATTGTCGTGAGTCCGATAATGAACGTCACCAAAGATGCGGAAATTTTTAAAGTCCCCGCAAGGCGTAGAATATCGTTCAACCAGTTTTCATGCGTATCGATTTTGATGTCGGGTGAAATAGCACTGACAGCATCTTTCAGAGATGACAGGCTTTCCGGACTTCGTGACCGAAGCTCAACGGCGATAAGGCCGGGCAGGGGCATTTCAGCCGCCGCAAGGTCTTCACCCAACCATGGGGAAACAAGCTCCTGTATCTCCTCGCGCGATAGAACATTCACATTCTCAACCTCGTTAAACGGCGTGAGTGTTTCTCTGACGCGCTCTGACAAGCCATCAATATCCTCTTGGTCACGCAATTTATCTGAGGTGTCGGTGGCGGGAATTTCAATT
This sequence comes from uncultured Micavibrio sp., assembly GCA_964562515.1. Taxonomy (GTDB): domain Bacteria; phylum Pseudomonadota; class Alphaproteobacteria; order Micavibrionales; family Micavibrionaceae; genus TMED27. The sequence continues at coordinate 3,691 of CAZLTT010000016.1, read as the reverse complement.
GTCAGGGAGTTCTCTAGACCCGAAGACCAGTGATAGGTAACGCTGTTGAGGAGAAATGTCGCACTCAAGGCCATAAGGGCAAGGAATGTCATCAGCGCAACCAGAATAATCATGAAATTCGAGCCCGCGCTTTTATTCAGCGGCAGGTCGTATCGACCTTTTCCTTCGGCAATACCAAGCTTCTTATTCTTCTTAACCCGAACCATCAATACACACCCTCGATATTCTTTTGCACCCAATTGCTGCTTTCGTGCACATGCAGCGTGCCTGCGTCGAGCACAAGGCGGGGATGCCCAAAGCGCTCCATGATGCTCTGGCTGTGTGTCGCAATCACGATCGTTGTGCCCATACGGTTAAGTTGTTCGAACAAATGCATCAGACGAAAACCGATATTATCATCAAGGTTTCCTGTCGGTTCGTCTGCAAGCAACAGCTTGGGGCGGGCGATAACCGCACGGGCAATGGCGACGCGTTGCTGTTGACCACCGGAAAGCGTCAGCGGCAGAACGTTTTTATAATCACCCAGTCCAACCCATTCTAAAAGCTCATCAACATTGCTTTTGATCTCCGATTCACGGTGACCCGTAATCCGCAGGGGTAGGGCAACATTGTCAAAAGCGGACAGGTGCGGCAGCAGTCTGAATTCCTGAAATACCACGCCGATCTTTTGGCGTAAGCGACTAAGGCGCGCACGGTCCATATCATTGATGTTTTGGTCAAACATAGTCACCAAACCGCGTGTTGGTTTACGTCCCAGAAACATTAGCGACATCAGTGATGTTTTCCCTGCGCCGCTCGGCCCCGTCAGGAAATGAAACGACCCTGGCTCAAGCGTGAAGTTTATGTCGGACAGAACTTCCGGACCGATACCGTAACGCAAACCGACATGTTCGAATTTGATCATGGCTGACCTTTCGGTTTTTTGACGTCGCGTGGTTTTTGCGCATCCAGAACATATTGCAAAGCACTGGCTTTTTTATATGCATTTTCAATCAGGGACGCGGCATCGAGCGCCTCTTGATAATATTCACGGTCAGCCAGAATTTTGGAAACGGTTGAATAGGCCTTGTTACGGAATGACAGGCTTTCGATTTTTGAAATACTGGTCCGCGCAGCATTAAAGTCGCCTTGTTCCGCCTGAATTTCTGCGCTTTCCCCATATGCTTTATGGCGAAGCGCATCATTTTTCATGTCTGCCGCTGTCGCCCATGCGCCCTCATTATCTCCGGCAAAGGCTTGTGCCATCGCGATATAGGTCAGTGCAATCGCATAAGACGGCGGATGCTCGATCCCCTCGGCCTTAACACGCAGCTTCTCAAACCATTCGTTATATTGGTCCTTGGGAAGTTTCAGGTCGGCCGCCGCCATCCCGACTCCGCGAATAGTCAGCGCCTTGGTGTCGGGTGTTTCGATTTTGTCGATCACAGAGAGCGCACCGTCGATATCACCTTCGAATGCTCGGGTCTTTGCAAGCTCTCTATATGTCTGGTCGCGCCATGATGCGCGGTCGATTTTTGCAGAGAGGGCTTCGATTTCATTCAGAACACATCCGCGGTCTTCCACTGTGCATTTTTGAGCATATGCTGTGCCGTTTTGTATCAAAACGACAAGTAAACTCAGAACAGCTATGCGTATTGTGCCCAACATTCTTATTCCTTGTGGTTGTGTGCCTCTTGCTCCCGCGGGTGCTAACCCATATAAATACAAGATAAGGGGTTCTATGAGAAGCGTCAGCCGTCAATGATTTTAACTTGTCCCAACTGTTCATCACGATATCTGCTGTCAGCGCATGCGTTGGCACCGGAAGGGCGCACCGTTAAATGTTCGGAGTGCGCGCAGGAATGGTTTGAGACACCTGATCCGCATGAATTAATGGACGAGCATGCGGGTGATGAGCTTGCCGATAATGGTGATGTATTCCTGACCGAAGAACACGAAGATATTCCGGACGCGATCAAGCCTTTCAATGAATATCTGGAAGAGCACGAAGATGCGGACGGCAAATACGACAAACCTCCGGTAAAAAGTAAATCTGGCGGGGAAGTCGCGGGGTATCTCGCCGCACTGTTAGTCTTCGCGATCAGCTTTGGCGTATTCTTGAGCGCGCAGCCCGCAATATCAAAAGCATGGCCGGCTTCTGCTGCTGTCTATGAAATGTTCGGAATTACCGTCGATGTGCCGGGGCAGGGCTTGGTCTTTGATCGGGTAAAGGTCGAGGCGTTAAACGAAGAGTCCATGATGATCGAAGGCAGCATCATCAACAAAACACCCGATGTGGAAGTCTTGCCATCTATCGAAGCATCAGTGCGCGACGAAAAGGGCCAAGTCCTGCACAGCGAAATTATTGAGCCACCAAACAGCACAATGGAACCTGAAAGCAAGCTGTCATTCCGTTCAGTTTATCAGGGAAGCACAGAGAACGCCGATCATGTGCAACTGCGCTTTGTCTTGCCGCAGACTAAAAGCGTTCAAGAAGACGACGATAGTAATCCAGCTCCTCCGCAGGACGATTCCGCTCACCCGCACGGCGACGAAGCTCCTTAAGAATATCCTGAACCCATTTCTTTTCTGCCTCTTCCGGTACTTCAACGGTTGAACCCATTGGCGGACCGTTTTCATCGCTGTCATGCCCGTACGGACGACCGAGCGGGTCCATGCGCCCCGGAGGAGGGCGGGCAAAAGCAAAACCCATCATCTGCATCATACGTTGCTGTAATTGCTGCTGAAGCTGCTGTTGTGCCTCTTTCAGGTGTTCAATGGCTTCGTCCTGATACGGCACAGAAAGGTCAGGGCGGTTGCTTTCCAGCTCCTGCGATGACATACGCATCGCCTGTTCAGCCAAGGCCATGTTCTCGGGGATTTCGTCAAGCTTTTGATCTGCTTCTAACATCAACTGGCCGAGAATAATCCTCAAAGCTTCCTGCTCCGCGACATTCTCTTCGGTCTTCAAGAAAGGCAAAGGCTCATTCTGCTCGCCAGGGCGGCTCATTCCCAAACCTTCCAGCTTACGCAGCATTTCAGATTGTTTGGCTGTTTGGTCGCGCAAGTCTTCCTGCCGTTCGATCAATTGTTGAAGCTCGTTGACGCACTGTCCCATCATCTGCATGTCTTGGGGCATGGCAAATTCCATCGACGGGTTCATCATATCCATCATCCGTTGAAGACGTGACAGCATGTCCTGTGCCGCATTCTTGTCACCGTTGAGCAAGTCCTGCTCCATTTGCTGCAACATCTGCGCGAATTCTTCCATACTGGTCATATCGGACAGCATTTCTTGCGGAATAGTCGGGATTTCCAAACCTTGCTCAGCCATCCGTTTCTGGAATTCTCTGGCCATTGATTCCATATATTGCGACATCGCCTCACGCAAATTTTGCATCAGGCGCGCAATCTCTTCTTCGGTAATATTCGGGTCTTGCAACGCATCTTCCAAAGCCTGCTGCGCATCTCTTAAATCGCGAGCGGCAAGGCTCAGTTCGCCGTCCTCAATGCGCAAAGCGGTATCCCAAAGCAAAGCCATCAGGCTAAGCGATGTTTCGACGGATGGGGCTTGGTACTTAGCCCGCGCCGACATAACGCTCAAGGAAAGATAGGCACGCGCATCATTGTTAAAGCTTTTGGGGAGGCGCTTCAGCCCTTCAAGTGCGATGAATAAATCCCGGTATGATCCTTCCGGATTCCACGCCAGATA